>JAQCDT010000120.1 GCA_027620575.1 Verrucomicrobiota bacterium | reverse complement strand
GCAGTATCGCCATTTACTGTGCCAGTGAGGCGATTGCCAACAGTAATATCGATTTTCCAAAGTATGATAAAGACCGAATTGGAGTCTATATCGGCACTACTGAGCACGGAAATGTAGAGACGGAAAATGAAATTTATAATATTTCTAAATTTGATTACGATACCCGTTATTGGACACATCATCACAATCCACGCACTGTCGCCAATAATCCTGCAGGTGAGGTTACCATTAATTTAGGCATTACCGGACCACACTATACTATCGGAGCTGCCTGTGCAGCTGGAAATGCAGGCCTTATTCAAGCAGTACAAATGCTTCAGCTCAAAGAAGTAGACTTTGCACTTGCTGGTGGCGTCAGTGAAAGTATCCAAACATTTGGTATATTTGCCGGTTTCAAAAGTCAGGGTGCTTTAGCTAAACATGATGATCCAAATAAAGCCAGTCGCCCTTTTGATATTTCTAGAAACGGGATTGTCGTTTCTGAAGGCGGTTGTATCTACAGCCTAGAACGCCTTGATGATGCACTTGAGCGAGGTGCAACTATAATCGCCGAGATTATTGGCTATTGCATGAACTCAGATGCGAGTGATTACGTTCTTCCAAATCCACAGAGGCAAGCAGAATGTATGCAGAAAGCGGTTCAATCCTCAGGTCTGGCCCTAAGCGATATTGACTTAATTAGTACACACGCAACCTCGACTCCTCAGGGAGATATTCAAGAATGTAAAGCGATTCGAGAAGTCTTTCAAAACTGCCCATCTACCTACATAAATAACTCTAAAGGCTTTATTGGCCATGCCATGGGAGCTGCAGGTGCTCTAGAATTAGCCGGTAATTTACCCTCTTTTCACGATAACACTATACACCCTACCATCAATATCGAAACGCTTGATGAAGAGTGTGCCTTAAAGAATCTTGTTATAAATCAACCACTCAAAGTTGACTCAGTAAAATTTATCCTTAACAACTCATTTGGAATGCTCGGAATAAATTCAGCTCTAGTATTGAAAAAATATGACGAGTGATCAATTTATACAAAAAATTTTATGACTGAAGAACAAGTAAAACAAATAGTAATAGACATCATTAACGAGATTGCTCCTGATGAGGATACCTCCAATTTGAAGTCCGAAGTCAATCTTCGTGATCAAATGGATTTAGATTCTATGGACTTCCTAGACATAGTTATGGAACTACGAAAACAGCATGGCATTGAGGTTCCAGAAGAAGATTATCCTAAGCTTGCTTCACTAGACAGTTGCGCAGACTACTTAACGCCAAAATTTAACGCTTAGTCCATCCATTCGGTTTGTGACTCAAATACCTGAAAATAAAGTTTCTCCAAGAGATTCTAAATTACATGGAAAACATTTTGACTGTGTCATTATTGGTGCAGGCATGGCAGGACTCGCCTCAGGAATACGGCTTGGACTCGCCGGCAAAGAATCCATCATTCTAGAACGCCACAATGCTTCAGGGGGCCTCAACTCTTTTTATAGTATAGATGGCCATAAATACGATGTCGGCTTACATGCTTTGACAAATTATGTTCCCAAAGGAACAAAAGGCAGTCCTCTAACCAAACTCTTAAGGCAACTAAGAATTCCCTACGATGCCTTAGAACTATCGCCCCAATTACAGTCAAAAATCCATTTCCCAAGTTGCCAACTGATCTTTAATAATGATTTCAGTTATTTCGAATCACAGGTAGCCGAACAATTTCCCAATGAAATCGATGGCTTCTGTCGCCTGGTCGAAACAATAAAAAATTATGACGCTTTCAGCCTCAATGCACCTTCCACCTCAACACGAGAAATCCTCAAGCAGTATTTCAAAAATCCACTTCTAGAATCTATGTTGTTATGTCCAACTATGTACTACGGTAGTTCGACCGAAAATGATATGGATTTTTCACAATTTGTGATCATGTTCCGCTCACTCTTTCTTGAGGGATTTGCTCGCCCCCTCAATGGTGTTCGAACCATCATTAAGGCATTACAAGATAAATACCGAAGCCTTGGCGGAACTCGTAAAATGCGATGCGGTGTCGCAAAAATTATCTGCGATGAACAGCGTGCTCAAAAACTCTTACTCGATGATGGTTCAGAAATTACCGCTAATAAAATAATTTCTACTGCTGGTTACACCGAAACTTTACGCTTATGCAATAACGATAAAAACCAAGAACTCGAAAACAATATTGGAAAACTTACTTTTACGGAAACGATAACCTTATTTAAAGAACAGCCTAAAAATCTAGGATGGGAAGATACGATAATATTCTTTAATGATAGTGATCATTTTAGGTATGAAGCCCCTTCCTCTAATCTTGTAGATCCTCAAAGTGGTGTGATTTGCCTGCCCAATAATTATGCTTACCCCAACGAAGAAAATTTAGAATACGGAATTTTACGCATCACCGCTCTAGCACATACTCATAAATGGTTCACCTTAGACGAAACATCTTACCAAGAAGCGAAACAACATTGGTACACTATTTTGCAAAAGACTGCTCTCAGCATTTTGCCCAGTTTAAACGAATCGCAAGCAGAATTTGCATCTCGCACCATTGCCAAAGATATGTTCACCCCCCGAACGGTTCATAAATTCACTGGTCACATCAATGGTGCAATTTATGGTTGCCCAAATAAAATCAAAGACGGCCGAACACATCTAGACAATTTATTCATTGCAGGGACAGACCAAGGATTTCTCGGAATCATAGGGGCTATGCTCAGTGGCATTTCAATGACCAATTTACATTGCCTACAAAGCAAAGAATAGCTTAGCCCAGAGGATCAACCTGGAGGCCATTTCAATTTCCGACCGCCCAATAAATGAACATGTAAATGGGGCACTGTCTCGCCTCCATCCTCTCCATTATTGATGACAAGACGAAACCCTTTTTCTAGATTGAGCTGCTCGGCTATTTTTCCGGCTACTTGAAGTAAATGTCCAAGAATTTCTGGCTGAAAAGAAGCCGATTCTGCAATCCGAGGAATGACAATTTTGGGAATCACTAAAACATGAACGGGTGCCTGAGGATCAATATCATGAATGGCAATACATTCAGAATCTTCGTATTCAATTTGAGCAGGGATTTCTCGGTCAATGATTTTCTCAAATAATGTTTTCACCATCTTAAATAATTAATAAATTCAAAATTTGTTGTGAAGGAGTTCTTGAGGCGACATAACCTTCGATCCATTCCTTAGTGTTCTTTAGCTGTTGATTGTGCCGCTCTGTCCAATACACATTTTCACCTAAGATCGCTTCTCTAAGTCCCGTAATTAAAAATAAAGCAGAAGAAAAACCAGAAACTCGCAAAATCTTTTCGTTGATTGATTGCCTAAACCAAAGAAATTCTGGGACTTCCTCATTCGGGATATGCCAATGCTCTATTCCAATAAATCGATCTTCAGCTCGCCCAAAATATAATTTCAATAAACGCTCTACCCCCAAAACAAGGGCCTCTTCCGAATCTTTTTCCTTTCGCTCATTTTCAAAAAATAGCATCGCTTTTCTTGCATGTTCCACCATCTCGGTATCCGCAGAGCCAACCTGTGCAAGCATCTCATTAATTGTTTTAAGCTGATAAACTGTTTTAAACTGAACCATAAATACTACCTTAGCTCACTAATCTCTTTTGCAAATTCATCAATATCTCGAAAATCTTTGTAAACAGATGCATAACGGACATAAGCAATTTTATCTAATGATTTGAGCCGTTCCATAATAAAATCACCGATTACTTTTGCTGGTATTTCTTGATCGTATTCTTTGTTGAGCTCAGCAGTCACTTCTGAAATTAAAATTTCAATTTGCAAGCGCTCAATTGGTCGCTTTTCTACCGCTTTTTTTAATCCATTGATTAATTTATTTCGATCAAAGTCTTCTCTTCGACCATCGCGCTTCACAACTTGTAGCTCGGAGCGCATAATTTCTTCTATGGTACTGAATCGAAAATCACAGTCTAAACATTGTCGGCGACGACGAATGGATACCTCATTTTTACTCAAGCGAGAATCAATGACCTTATTATTCAACGATCTACATTTTGGGCATAACATACTTTTAGAAAGACTAAGTCCCTTTATAGAAATTACAACTTAAGAAAATTCTTTAATAACGATAGGCCCTTTTCCGTAGCGATGGATTCAGGATGAAACTGTACGCCCCAAATCGGCATAGATTCATGG
>JAQCDT010000119.1 GCA_027620575.1 Verrucomicrobiota bacterium | reverse complement strand
ATAATTTTCTAATAATTGTGTGTTTAAAAGCTCTATATCGTCTCTACAAGGAAAGTATTTTGCGCAATTTCAATCGTGGGATTCAATTCATTGTTGATGTTGTTTATGACCGTATAAATAACAACTTTGCCGATATTATCGGTTTTATTCTCAATATATTTTCTATTATTTTTTCACAGATAATAAAAATAAGATATTTTTTATATGAAAATCGGTTATTAAAAAATAATCCCCTAGGCTGCTTGGTTATAGTGGTCGGTAATATAACTGTTGGCGGCACTGGAAAAACGCCTGTTGTTGAACGATTAGCGAAAACTTTACAGCAAAATGGTCGAAAGGTAGGAATTATAAGTCGAGGCTATAAAAGCAAAAATGAATCGCTACCCAAGAAAATCATTCGTTTCATTACTAATGGTGCAGTGACACCACCTAGGGTCGTCAGCGATGGTGAAAAGGTTCTTTTAGACTCAAAGCTTGCTGGAGATGAGCCCTATATGTTAGCAAACAACTTACCGGGAGTCGTAGTAGTCTGTGACAAAAACAGGGTGCAAGCTGGGTATTTTGCAATCAAAGACTTTGGTTGTGATACTTTGGTACTCGATGATGGTTTTCAATACCTAAAGCTTAAGGGAAGCTTAAACATATGCTTGGTCGATTCAACGAATCCATTTGGAAATGAGCATTTGTTACCTAGGGGCATTCTTAGAGAGCCCTTACATCGACTATCCAAAGCAGATTACATTTTAATCACCAAGACGAAAAACATACAGCAATGTGAAGAATTACACCAAACAATCAGAAACCATAACTCAGAAGCAAAGATAATTTATTGTAAACACACACCTAAATTCTTAGTCGATATAAAGAGTGGTGAAGAAATGAACCTTGATTTTATAAAAGATAAGAAAGTAGCTGTATTTAGTGGTATCGCATATCCAGAAAGTTTTGAAGGAACGATCAAAGAACAAGGTGCCGATATTATCTATACTAAACGATTTTTAGACCATCATCGCTTTAGCAAAAGTGAAATTAGGACTGTATTCATGGATGCTTTTGCTTCAGGTGCTGAAATGATACTCACTACAGAGAAAGATGCGGTACGATTACCAAAGATTTTTCCCAAAATACCTTTATATTATTTACGTTTAGAGATTGATATATTATCAAATGAAGATGACTTTCATTCGCTTGCTCAACGCATCTGCCTTCCTCAAAAGAGGACTTACTAAAATACTAATTATAGATAAAAATGGAAAAGAAAAATACAACGGTAGAAGACTTAGAGGTCAAAGATGCTCAAATAATTTTCAATACAGTCTGGCAACACCTTATTGAAGAATTTGGACAAGAAAACCTAAGGTTCCCTAAAGAAATCTTTTGGCTCAATGGTGCACCCGGTGCAGGTAAAGGAACTAATACGGGTTTCATCATGCGTTACAGAAATCTTACTGCACCTCCGATTGTTGTGAGTAGTTTGCTCACCACACCTGAAGCAAAAAAGAAAAAAGATGCAGGTATGCTAGTCGGAGATCGTGAAGTGATTGATATTATGCTGAGGACATTATTGTCCCCAATTTATAAATCTGGAGCCGTAGTTGATGGATTTCCTCGAACTAAAGTACAAGTGGAATGTGTTAAACTACTCTATGAAAAATTAAATGAGTTGAAAAATCATTATCAATCGACTGAGTTAGAGGCCTTTTTCAAAAAACCACACTTTCATATTGTTGTCCTCTTTATTGACCAAAATGAAAGTGTTAAACGACAAATAAATCGTGGCGAAAAAGCAATTCAACATAATGAAGAGGTTAAGGCATCTGGTGTTGGAAACATCACTGAAGTACGTCCGACAGACTTAGATCCTAATGCGTGTATAAATCGTTACCGAACGTTTAAGGAAAAAACCTACGATGCATTAAAAGAACTGAGAGAAACATTTTTCTACCATTTTATCAATGCCCATGGAAGCATAGAGGAAGTACGCAAGCGTATTGACTCAGAATTGCGCTATCAAGGCTCCTTAGAGCTTGATGAAGCCACTTATGATATGATTTCCGTCATTCCTATTGCTAGCATGCTTTCTAACCATGCACGACAGGATTTAGTCGATCGGCTAGAAAACTACCAAAAATATCATAAGGTTTTATTTCAATCAATTGTTGATTTGATCGCAGACTATTTCATGCCGATTATCAAACGCCATGCTATTTCAGGTTATTCTGTAGTGAATACCGAAAATGAACTACTCGATGATCCTTTGGCTATTAGTATGTTGATTGATATATTTTCAGAGAGGGGTTTTCATGCTATCGTTGATGTGAGCAAGGAAGATGTTCCTTATTCTATTGATCGGGATACATTCGAAATAAAAACCTGCATTAAAAAAGTATTTAGAATCCGTATTAATTTTAAAGCGTCAGAAATAAGACGGGGTTAATACAAATAATCAGAACAGATGCTTTTTAAAAAATGCCGTAATGGCTTTGGCAGTTTCCTGAGGACTTTCAATGTGAGGTGCGTGACCACAATCTTCAATTATTTCACACTGAGCACCTGAGTGAATCTCTGAAAACTGCTGACTGATTTCAAAGTACTTAGGATCAAGATTTCCATTAATGAGAAGTAGGGGGGATTGAATACTCGGTAGCATATCCCATAAATTAGGAAAAACACCTTGTCCAAAATGAAGTAAGCTATTTTGCAAGCCTTTTACATTTAATGTATTTTTTCGTTTCTCTCTTGCCTGTTGGAAATCATTCGAAGCATTAGATTGAGTACGAATTAACGGCAGTGATTTCCAATAATCTAAAAACCAAGACAACCCGTTGACTTCTATCTTCTCTGAAAGCTTTTTGTCTGATTCTTTTCGTAATACACGCTCACTTTCTGATTGAATCCCAGGATTCGCTCCGATCAATACAATCGCATCCCAAAATTCAGTCTGCTGAATCGCATGGTAAAGCCCTAGGCGTGAACCCATAGAATATGCGATCAATATATTTTTACAAAGCTTTGTAGTGTCGCATGTTTTGATCTGACTGTTATTGAGCTCTATGAATTGATTGAGAAAATCATAGTGTCCTTGTACAGAACAGTCGATGTCCAAAGAGTCACCATGACCAGGAAGGCTAGGGCAAAACCAACTCAGTTCAACAGAACCATCCTCAAAATGCGATTTAATCGATTCTTTGAGTAAGCTAAAATCAAAACCACTTCCCGTAAAACCATGAAGTAAGTAGAGATTAAATTTTAGATTCTTATCGGTTACTTTTTTCAAAAAAGTTTATTCTTCCACTGAAATCGCCACGATTTTTACGTCTTCAATTGGCTTATCCATTGGATCTTTTTCTACCTTCTCAATGGCTTCCACTACAGAATTACCTTCAGTAACCTCACCAAATATAGTGTGTTTCATGTGTAACCAAGGAGTTGACACTGTTGTAATGAAAAATTGGCTCCCATTGGTTCCAGGACCTGCGTTGGCCATTGCGAGTAGGCCAGGCTTATCAAATGCTAAATCAGGAGTACACTCATCTTCAAAAGGTCTTCCCCAAATAGATTCACCACCACGACCCGTTCCAGTAGGGTCTCCACCTTGGATCATAAACTGTTCAATGACTCTATGAAAGATAATGCCATTGTAATAACCATTTTTCGCATGTGTTATGAAGTTCTCACATGTTTTTGGTGCAACAGAATCAAATAAATTAAACTCAATCACACCTTTTGTCGTTTCCATTTTTATTTTTGTCATAACTAATCTTTTTTTATTTATTATTTAGTATTTCGAAAATAAGAGAGTGTTTCCACTACAAAGTTATCCAAGTTGGCTTTAGGGGACTCAAAGGCAATCGGCAAATTATGCTTCCTCAATGTTTCGCTAGTTTTAACACCAATACTACCAAACTTAGGTTTTAAAATCTCATTAAATTCAAATGATTCAGTCGCAGCTACATAATTATGGACAGTTGAAGAACTAGTAAACAAAACACAATCAACACCTTCTTCTTTAAATCGTTGAAAATTTTCATTTTTCGATAAATCGGTAGGAATATTTTTGTACAATGGCAAACGATCAACGATGGCACGTCCTTCATCTTGTAGTCGCTTGAAAAGAACATCTGAATTTTTATCTCCAGTAACCAATAATATTTTAACATTATCCAATGTCTCGTACTCAATCATTGCATCGGCTATCTCATT
>JAQCDT010000118.1 GCA_027620575.1 Verrucomicrobiota bacterium | reverse complement strand
GTCCAGGGAGAGGTTCTGGTGCTGGTTGTCTTGTTTCTTATATTTTAAAAATTACCGATATTGATCCTTTAAAGTTTGGCTTACTTTTTGAGCGTATGCTCAACTTAGAGCGTATTTCTCCTCCTGATTTTGACGTTGATTTTTGTATGCGACGCAGAGACGAGGTCGTCGAATATGTTCGAGAAAAATATGGAGAAGACCGAGTCGCAAATATCATTACCTTTGGTACCTTTGGTGCAAAAATGATTGTGCGAGATTTGGCACGAGTGAACAACATTGAATACTCCGTAGCCGATAAAATTGCTAAAATGATCCCAGATGAACTGAATATTACTTTAAGTGACTCAGTTAAAAAATCTCAAGAATTAGCTAAAGAAGTTAAAACCAACCCGATAGCAAAAAAGATCATTGAAGAAGGCAAGGTGATTGAGGGTATGATCCGCAATACTGGGAAACATGCCTGTGGAATTATTATTGCTGACCAAGATATCACGGATCTTATTCCCGTTACAATTCAGGAAGGTGCTTTGACTACTCAATATCCAAAAGGTCCTTCAGAGGATTTAGGGCTCTTGAAAATGGACTTTCTTGGTCTAAAAACCCTTACTATTATTAGTGATACCGAAGCTTACATTTCAAAGACTCGTAAAACTGAACAATTTGATATTGAAAAAATATCGTTAGAAGATGAAGCCACTTTTAATTTATTAAATAGTGGAAAAACCACGGGTGTTTTCCAGCTAGAATCTTCAGGCATGCAAAAACTTTGTCGCCAAATTGGCCTGAGTTCATTTGAGGAAATCATTGCTTTAATCGCATTGTATAGACCTGGGCCTATGCAATTCATTCCTCAGTTTATTAAAGGGAAAAAAGATCCTGAATCGATTCATATTCCGCACCCTCTTTTAGAAGAATTGGTACAAGAAACCTATGGTGTACTTGTCTATCAAGAACAGGTTATGAAAGCCGCACAAATTATTGCTGGCTATACTTTAGGCGATGCCGACATTCTAAGGAGAGCCATGGGCAAAAAGATAAAATCTGTAATGGATCAGCAAAAACAGGTCTTTATCGATGGAGCAAAAAACACAAATGATATAGATGCGAAAACTGCGACATCTATTTTTCAACTTTTGGAAAAGTTTGCGGAATATGGATTTAATAAATCGCACTCGGCTGCCTATGCGATGCTCAGTTATCGAACAGCTTATTTGAAAGCAAATTTTCCAATTGAGTTTATGGCAGCTATTTTAACATCTGAGCAAGGCAATGCCTCAAAGATTGCACATATCTTAGAAGAATGTCATTCGATGAAAATCCCTGTACTCAGTCCAGATATCAATCAATCGGGAATCAACTTCACTCCCATCATTGCAAAAGAAGAGCAATCCATTCGTTTTGGATTATCTGCAATTAAAAGTGTAGGTGAAAGTGCCGCAGTAATGATTATCGAAGAACGAGATAAAAATGGCCCTTATTCAAATTTCTACGACTTCATTTATCGTTTAAATGATACAAAAATAAATAAGCGGGTCTTTGAAGCGTTAATTAAAACAGGTGCCTTTGATTCATTTAATATTGATCGCAATCAACTCTTACATTTTTTACCTGCATCAATTGCTGATGCTCAATCTCAGAAAAACAATGAAAGCGGTGGTCAGATGGACATTTTTGGTGGGGACCAAGCAAGTGGCTTAGCATATGGTAAATCGACATCTGAGCCGAATGCAACCATTCCGGCAATGACTAAAACTGATAAATTGAATTATGAAAAAGAACTTCTTGGCATCTATCTTTCAGGGCATCCATTAGATACCTTTAAGGGACTAATCTATTCATTAGATTCATTTCATAATGAAACTGAACTAGAAACGATCACAGATCGTAAATCATTTCGGGTTGCAGGAATTATAAATGGAATCAATACCCTATACACTCGAAAAAATAACAAAAAAATGGCGACTTTCAGCTTAAATAAAAAAGCTGTGAACCATAAAATGATTGTTTTTTCCGATACCTATAATAAGTACCACGAATTCCTCGAAGAAGGAAGAGCTGTTATTGTCGAAGGTATTATACAAAAGAAAGACGATGAAACCCAATTTTACGTCTACGAATTACACGACCTCAATCACACAATTTCTAATTTCGTATCAAAAGTTAATTTCATACTGCATCCAAATGAATATGCGGAAGGCTTTATTGAAAAATTAAGAGGGCTTGCAGATGAAGCACATGGAAATACTAAGATTGGTATTCAATTCTTAGTCGATAACCATATTGTTGAAACTCAAACTGCTCAGTCATTATCCTTTGCTCTATCAGAGAGTCGTTATAATCAAATTAAGAATGACCCAGTATTAGCAGGAATTAATGCAGAAAGCATAGATTTGAAAGATTTTAGCAGACCCTCTTGGAAGAAGTAAAATTAACAGTCAATTTAGTACGACTGTATTTGTAAAATAGGGACAATTTTGCTTATTCTAAGTAAACAATTACATTTTGAAACTTAAGACAAACAGACAAACGATTTTCAATCGATGCTTAAAGGGATTATGTCCAAATTGTGGGCAATCTAAAATTGCACACTCATGGATCGTAATCCATAAGAAATGTCCTAAATGCAGCATGCCCATCAAACGTGGCAACGGCTTTTATATCGGACCCATATGCCTGAATTACGGACTCATTGCTTTTGGAATTATCAGTCCACTTCTTATCTTAGGATTTTCTAATTTGATTCCAATTGTATGGACACTTTCCTTAAGCATTCTTTTTTCGTTTTCACTCCCTATCCTCTTTTATCCAATCTCTTGGAGTTTATGGCTCATGCTTTATTATTTATGCCTTCCTAAAGAACTTTACGAAAATCGACCTGAAAATTCAGATGACTTATTGTTTGATGAAGATGAACGGCTATAATGAGCAAGCTATAATTGTCGTTCATTATCGGCTGACTTCTAGAGCTCTTTGCTGTAAGTAAGCAGAACGCAGAGCTGTGTAAGGATCGATTGAAGCCTTTTGAACGCTTTTATACCTAGGTAGTATTTCTTCATTAATCGATAATATTTCTGCGGAATTCAGCAGATTGGTCCATTTAGATTCGACGGTATTCCAATTATCTGAGCGAACATCAATGGGATTTATTTCTCGGCCAACAACCCTCGCAGATAGATCTCTCAATGTAGAAGGCCCTAAAATAGGAACCAAAATATAAGGACCTTCAGGAATTCCCCAAAGAGCTAAAACTTGTCCAAGGTCTTCATCCGGTATTTCGTAAAGAAAAGATACATTATCTGATGGTGTATTAATTCCGAAAATACCTAGGGTTGAATTCATACCAAATTTCAATGATTCATAATAGGCTTCTTTCATTTTAATCTGCAAAACATTGCTCACCAATCGTATAGGGTATTTCAAATTAACAAAAAAATTCTTAAATGAATTACGAACAGCTTTCGGGGTATAATTGACATAAACATTCGTAATGGGATCAAAAATATTCAGATAAATAAAATCATTAAAATGATATACCTGACGATTAATTGGCTCTAAAAAATCACTGTTTGAAGTCGTATCTTCTGACCAATTTTCCTCTTCACTGAATTCATAGTCTGAGTTTGCATTATCAGCAAAAATACTCGTAGAAAATAAAAGAGATGTGATTAAAAGAAATTGTTTATATGGGAAGTGATTTACCAAGATTTTCATTGGTGAGTAGAGTTTCTAATTTTTTAATTAAAGCTTCACTATTGTTGTTAGCGAAAAAAGCATCAAATTGATTACGATATGTAAGTACAATGCTGATATTTTCCACAACTATGTCAAATATTTCCCAGTGATCTGAAACTAAACCTACTCGATAAGTCAAAGCGATTGAATTACCTGAAAAATTGACTAAAGTTGGTACCTCAGCTCGCTTGTTTGATAAATAAAGCGTCTCAGAATATTCTATATCTGGCTTATTTTTACCATTCATTCCATCAATATAAGCACGAAGGACTAAGCGCTTAATTAAGCTTACAATTTTATTTTGATGCGCTGGATCAATCTTGTTCCAATTTCTTCCAAGCGTTCTACGAATGATGATATCTAAGTTATAGTCTTTACTTAAATAGGCTAGTATTTCTTGCTCAATATTTTGAGAATCCGAATACAATATTTCTAAAACGCCTTCAGATGATTTCTTTATTTTAATGGAAGGGTCAGTTGAAGCCAACAACAGAC
>JAQCDT010000117.1 GCA_027620575.1 Verrucomicrobiota bacterium | reverse complement strand
ATTTGCTAGTAGGAAAATTATTGATTTTTATTTATAGTTTAATTTTTATTTCGTCTTTATGGGTAAAACTTTATTTGAAAAAGTATGGGATGCACACTCGGTTAAAACACTATCGAATGGTCAGACTCAATTATTAATAGGAACACATCTTATTCATGAGGTGACAAGTCCTCAGGCATTTGGTATGCTTCGTGAGCGTGGATTGTCTGTTCGTTTTCCTGAGCGTACCTTCGCTACGGTCGATCACATAGTACCCACTAATGAAACAATTGAGCCTTACAGCGACTCATTAGCTCAAGGGATGATTGAAGAATTGAGAAACAATTGTTCAGAAAATGATATAACCTTTTTTGATACGAATACAGGGCATCAAGGTATTGTGCACATTGTAGGACCAGAACAAGGCATTACTCAGCCAGGAACAACGATTGCCTGTGGTGATTCACATACTTCGACTCATGGTGCCTTTGGTGCGATCGCATTTGGTATAGGTACAAGTCAGGTTAGAGACGTATTGGCGACTCAGACGATTGCTTTGAATAAGCTTAAGGTTCGCCGTATTAATGTGAATGGAACGTTGGCACCAGGGGTTTATGCAAAAGATGTTATTTTGCACATAATTCGCACATTAGGGACTAACGGTGGTACTGGTTTTGCTTACGAGTATGGTGGCGAAGTATTTGATGGATTTTCAATGGAAGAAAGAATGACCGTGTGTAATATGTCCATTGAAGGGGGTGCTCGTGTAGGTTATGTAAATCCTGATAAGACGACTTTTGAATACCTTAAGGGTAGAAAATATTGCCCCCAAGATGCTGATTTTGATCTGGCAATCGAGCGCTGGAAAAATTTTGCCTCAGATGCAGATTGTCACTACGATGATATTGTGACAATTAATGCAAATGAAATACAGCCAACTGTGACTTGGGGGATTACTCCAGGACAAGGAATTGGTATTAATGAATGTATTCCAACAATTGAATCGGGCGAGACCCAGTCTGCGAGAGCATCGATTGCTGAGGCTTTAGATCATATGTCTTTTGAAGGTGGCTCTAAGCTTAAGGGTAAGAAAATTGATGTAGCATTTTTAGGATCTTGTACAAATGGACGATTATCAGACCTCAAAGAGGTGGCACATTACCTTAAAGGGAAAAAAGTCGCTGAAGGGGTGAAGGCCATAGTCGTTCCAGGTTCACAAGTGGTGGCAAAGATTGCTCAATCTTTGGGGCTTGATAAAATATTTATCGAAGCAGGCTTTGAATGGAGAGGTGCAGGATGTTCTATGTGTCTAGCAATGAATCCAGACAAACTGGTTGGAAATCAGTTGTGTGCGAGTTCCTCTAATCGAAATTTTAAAGGGCGACAAGGAAGCCCTACAGGAAGAACTTTACTGATGAGTCCTATCATGGTTGCTGCTGCAGCAATCACTGGGGAAGTTTCTGATGCTAGAGAAATATTCGAATTTTAATCAGTATAGTTTATTCGCTAAAATCAATTTTATTATGAACGAAAATTCTATTACCAAACTTGAAGGTAAAGCGGTCTATGTGCCAGGTGACGATGTGGATACCGATAGAATCATACCTGCTAGATTTATGAAATGTATCACATTTGATGGTCTCGGAGAATATTTATTCTATGATGTCAGGTACAACGAGGATGGATCGAAAAAAGAGCATAATCTAAATGATGAACGCTTTTCGGAAGCGACAATTATTGTCAGTGGTAATAATTTTGGTTGTGGTAGTTCTCGTGAACATGCTCCGCAGTCAATCCAAAAAGCGGGATTCAATGCGGTCATCGCTGGCAGTTTTGCTGAAATCTTTTTTGGAAATTCAACAAATTTAGGCGTCGTGTGTGTGATCGTTGGAAATGATGATCGAAAACAAATAGCTGAACTGATTAATGAAAATCCGGAGCTTGTACTATCCATAGATTTAGAGACACTCAAAGTGAATGTTGGGGAATATTCGTTTGATTGCTCAATCAAAGAAGATGCCAGAAAGAGTTTATTGGATGGTAGCTTTGATTCCTTAAATGAATTACTTGAAGGTAATACAGAAGTGGACTCGATTGTTTCGAAGCTTGAGTATATGAATGGTTAAATGGAATTTGTAAGCCAAACCGGATTATTCTTTTTTCCATTGTTGCTCTGCTCAATTTTAGCAACCTTCATATCAATTGAACGTTACTTTTCACTGAGAAAATCGGTCATATTCCCAAATGGTTTTCTTAATGAAGTTCTATCGGGTAAGGTAAACATTGAGAATTATTCACAGGCTTCTTTGGCGGGTCGTTTACTCGAATTTTTTCATGATAACTGTCATGCGAAAGATGAAAAGATGCTGAAGGCTTTTGTTCAACTTGAGATAGGGCGGCTCGAACGTGGCTTATTCATTTTAGAAGTCATTACAGGAATTGCTCCTTTAATTGGCTTATTGGGCACTGTATTTGGATTGACGAGTGTCTTCGGTACATTTTCCCCAGAATTAGAATTTTCTGACCCAGGTTCCTTTGTCAGCGGAATTGCTCTAGCCCTTAATACCACAATATTAGGTCTTTTAATTGCCATTCCATCTTTGGCGATGCATTCATTTTTCCATCGAAGAATTGATATTATTAGCCAACAAATTGAATTATCAATTGAGAGTCTGCTTTTTAAAGAACGAGTTAAATAATGCCTTATACTAAGCGTCGTCAAAGAAAACCTTACGTTAACATTGTACCATTGGTGGACGTGCTGACAGTTTTGTTATTTTTCTTTATAGTGACGATGCAGTTTAAGCAGTTTAAGGTCTTAAATATTACCATGCCGGAAATTAAAACGGCAGGTGTTAATCAAGTTGATGATCAAATCATCATAGCTATCGATGAATCGGGTGAAATATTCTATAATGGAGTTGCCGTTACGACAAAGCAATTGAGTGAATCTTTAGTTGCAACAAATCAAGTGAAAGCTGATTTCAGTGTACTGATTATGGCAGATGAAGAAACCGAGCTTAAAGTGATTACCGAAGTCATGGATTTGTGCCGAAATAATCAATTGAATCAGATTCGCTTACAGTCTAGATGAAAAGATGAAAGATTGGGAAAAAGCATATCAAGAGGGCATCACTCCTTGGGATAAAGGCGATGCTTCACCGCCTATAGCTCACTGGTTGCAAGAACATAGCTTGAAAGGGAAAGGCTTAGTTTTAGGATGTGGCCTTGGGCATGATGTGCGGTTGCTGGCAGGCTACTCTGGTCAGGTTACAGGCATGGATATTTCTCAAACTGCGATCAGCAAGGCACGAAAAATGGATGCAGTGAATAATGAATCCTATATAGTGGCTGATTTTTTTAATTTAGATGAAGCATACACTCAAAGTTTTGATTGGGTGGTTGAGCATACCTTTTTTTGTGCTATTATCCCGGACTTAAGGCATAGTTATGTAAGAAATTTAGTTAAGGTACTCAGGCCTAAAGGCTATTTTCTTGCTGTGTTTTTTTTGCAAGACCCGCTTGACCCTAATACAGATGGTCCTCCATATAAAATAGAAAGAGCATCAATTGAGGAATATTTTGCAAAGGATTTTGACATCATGGAATCCTTCATTCCTGAAACGCATTATGAATGCCGTCCGACGGGCTCGGAATACTTGTGTTGGATGCGATTGAAATAAAAAATCGCTTAGAAAGAATTATTCATCGGGCGGTGAAGTCATTTCTTCAAAATCATCTTCTTCTTCCTCTTCTTCCTCTTCCCATTTCATTGTTTCATCGGCTTCAATATCGTCATCTAAATCTTCATCAATATGACTCAACTCTTTAAGAAGAGGTTCAGGTTCACTGGGTTTTTCATCCTCTTCTTCATCGTTATCGAGTTCAAAGCCAGCCGGCAAATATTCTAATATAGCGGTTATTTCAGAAAAATAGTGAGTGGC
This sequence comes from Verrucomicrobiota bacterium, assembly GCA_027620575.1. Classification (GTDB taxonomy): domain Bacteria; phylum Verrucomicrobiota; class Verrucomicrobiia; order Opitutales; family Coraliomargaritaceae. Next base: position 312 of record JAQCDT010000117.1, on the reverse strand, counting down.
ACGACCTTCCATGTAATCTTTGTTTTGAGCTTCCCGAATATCTTCTTCTAGCTCATCAATGGTTAATTTTTGAGCAACATCTAAGGAAGCGTTTAGCATTTTAATTCTTAGCTTACTGATATGGTCTAAGAAATCTGCATAAGGACCTTTTTCTTCATCAATAATGTCGGGAAGGGCAAAAAATTGGTCCTCGCATTCAAGTATACTTTCTTGAGTACGTTTTAGGTGAATGGTTTTATCTTTATCAATTTTTTCGATGATAAAGGTATAAAATGCCTTGTCTAGAAATTCGTTTAAAAAGCCGTAATCATA
>JAQCDT010000116.1 GCA_027620575.1 Verrucomicrobiota bacterium | reverse complement strand
AAAATGCTTTTTTATCTGCAGTGTCGTTTGTCATTCATCCTTGGCAGAGTCAAATCAGCTAAAATCACAATTCTCTTTAACCAATCTTAATCAACTATACTATGGAAAAAGTCTATAAAATCGGTTCAAAAAGTTTCGTGTTGGATCAAACCAAAGCAGAAGAAGCTTTCTCAGCAAAACGCATCATCAATGGTCGTGATACTATGTTCTTTAATATTTTGCCGCTGAAGTACCAATGGGCTTACGAGTTGTATAAAAATATGAAGAACAATCACTGGGAGCCAGAAGATATTCCAATGCAAAAAGACATCGAGTTATGGCGTAGTAATGATTTGTCGGATGTGGAACGTTGGATCATCAAGATGGCAATCGGGTACTTTTCCGCAGCAGAGGGTATTGTGGGTGATAATGTGATGCATGTGACTCGTGAATTGGTGACTGCTCCAGAGCTGAAATTAGTATTGGGTCGTCATGCCCATGAGGAAAACATCCATGCAGATTCTTTAGTCTACATGATTAGCTCGTTGGGAATTAATCCACACGAGTGTGAGTCCATGTTTGAAGATATTCCAACCATTGATCGTAAGACAGAGTTTGTGGTGAGCAACTCAAAGGGGCTTCGCCGTGATATGGATTTAACAAAGACAGAGGAGAAGCAGGCATTTGCAAAAAATATTTTCTTATTTGGTCAATGTATGGAAGGGACTCAGTTCTATGGGTTATTCGGCATGATACTTTCTCTGTATCGTCAAAACAAGTTCCCTGGTATCGGCCAAATGTTCCGCTACACGCTTAGAGATGAATCGAATCACATCGAACTCTTTAGAAACCTCTTTATGGATCTCGTGGAAGAAAACGAGGACGTTTGGACCGAATCATTCAGACAAGAGCTGAGAGATCTTATGGCTGAAGCGGTAGCGCTTGAGAAAGCATTCATTAACGATTGTTTGCCTGTGAATTCCGTAGGTCTGAGTGCAGAAGAATTTTGTCAGTACATTGATTACATCGCAGATCGTCGTCTTGAGGGCGTAGGTCTTGATCCGCTCAACGCTGGAATAGCAAACCCCTTCCCATGGTTGGCGGAAATGATGGATATCAAGAAAGAGCAAAACTTCTTTGAGGGTCGGGTTACCGAGTATCAAAAGGCAAGTGCTCTTGGCAATGTCGATGATGACGAACTGTAATTTTAAAGCAGTTCATTCTCATATTCAGTCTATCTGAATAATACTTTTATAAAAAAATACCATATACTACTACATTTAATACTTAAAAAAAGGATACATACTTATGTTTAAAAAATATGCTTTTGAAGAAGATCTAGAATTGAAGCGCTTTACAGATACACCACTCGAAAATAAACCCCGTTTCGATTGGCGAGGCGTTATCAGTACAGAGCAGTTCTCTAGTTCAGAAATTCGAATTCAAACAGAAACAGGAGAACAAGCTTTTGATTTAGCTGAAATTGCTGAAACGATAGGCTCTGCTTTAACCGATCTTCTTTTATCGAGAAAAGAAGAGCAAATCTTTACTGAAGTGAACCAAAACTTTGTGGCTAAAGTAGCCGAGAGTGTTGGTAAAGTATTGAGTAGCCAAATCGAAGAAGGCAAAGAATTGAAATTATCCAATCACGATATTCATTTGCTGATCGAAAAAGCTTTAATTGAAAATGACGCCTATGATGTGGCGAAGAGTTTGGTCTTTGCACGCAAAGGAGGCAGCGCCAGAGAGGACGAAAGAAAGCCAATTTCTATTCAGTTGATTCGCAGAAATAAACAGGTGGTGCCTTGGAATGAATCCAAAATAGAGGTAGCGGTACGCAAAGCGTTTCTGTCCTTACATCTTGATTCAGAACCAGCGGTTAATATCGCTCGTTCAGTGACCGATCGATTGAACAACGCAGAACAGGCATTTATCAACATCGAAGATGTGCAAGATGCCGTGCAAGAGGAAATGATGCGTCAAGGATACTATAAAGTCGCTGAGTCCTATATTTTACATCGTGCGCACAGGGCGCAATTACGTGACCTAGAAGTTAAACCAGTCGAAAGTGAACAACAAGAAGCAATGATTGTTGTTACCGATGAAGATGGGAATAACAATTTCTGGGATGGCTTAGACTTAAGATTGCGAATTGATTTTGCAATGATTGGTCTAGATTTGAGCTTAGACAAAGAAGCGATTGAAGCGGAATTACGCCGTTCATTGTATCCAGAGATGAAGCGCGCGGACCTTCAAAAAACAATCATATTGAATGCAAAATCAATGATTGAAAAAGATGCTGATTTCGCCAAGTTTGCCGCCCGTATTTTGCTGACGTACATCTATGAAGAAGTCCTTGATTGGGATATTACAAAAGATGGTGTTAATGGATTGAAAGAAGCCCACCGCATTGGCTTCAAGACCTATCTAAAAAGAGCGGTTGAAATTGATCGTCTGAATCCTGATTTGTTGAAGTTCGATATTGATACGATCAGTCAAACACTCGACCCATCTGCGGATCTGAATTTTGATTACTTAGGCATTCAAACACTATACGACCGCTATTTAATTGTCGATAAAGTGGCTAAAGTGAAACGCCGTCTTGAAGTTCCTCAATTCTTCTGGATGCGTGTTTCTATGGGATTATTCATTCGTGAAGAAGTCAACAAAGAGGAAAAAGTTTCAGATTTGTACAACCTGTACAAGAGCCGTCGTTTCTGTTCTTCAACACCGACTCTGTTTAATTCCGGTACCTTGCACTCACAACTTTCTTCCTGCTATCTTTATAAAGTCGATGACACGATTGAATCGATTATGCACCGAGGAATTGCGGATAATGCGTTCTTGTCGAAGTGGGCTGGTGGACTGGGTGGTTCATGGACAGCGGTTCGTGGCACAGGAGGATTTATCAAAGGAACCAATGGTGAAAGTCAGGGAGTTATTCCTTTCTTGAAATTACACAACGACCAATTGGTGGCGGTGAATCAAGGAGGCAAACGTCGTGGTTCTGGCTGTGCTTATTTGGAAACTTGGCATAATGATATTTTAGATTTCCTCGAATTAAGAAAAAATACAGGCGATGATCGCAGACGTACTCACGATATGAATACGGCGAATTGGATACCTGATTTATTTATGAAACGTATGGAAGCTCGTGGAAATTGGACATTATTCCGTTCCAATGAAGTTTCTGATTTGCATGACTTATACGGGAAAGCATTTGAAGATCGTTACGCGGAATATGAGGCGCAAGCTGAGCGTGGCGAAATCTTTGGCCAAACTATGCCTGCTATCGATTTATGGAAGGCTATGCTTCGTATGATTTTTGAAACGGGGCATCCATGGATTACCTATAAAGATCCTTGCAATATCCGTAGTCCACAAGATCACGCAGGAGTGATACATAGCTCAAATCTTTGTACTGAAATCACTTTGAATACAAGTGCAGATGAAACAGCGGTGTGTAATCTTGGATCAGTGGTTTTAGATTCACACTTAGACAAAGATGGTAACTTGGATCATGAAAAATTGAGAGAGACCATTCGTATTGCGGTACGAGCATTGGATAATGTGATTGATATCAATTTCTACCCAACAGATTCGGCTAAAACTGCTAATACTCGCCACCGTCCTATCGGCCTTGGTATTATGGGATTACAGAATGCTTTGTATAAGAAAAATATCGCATTTGCTTCTCAAGCAGCAGTTGAATTTAACGATGAATTTATGGAGGCAATTGCCTATTATGCCTACGAAGCTTCATCGGATTTAGCTGAGGAGTTTGGAACTTATAGTAGCTATAAAGGTTCAAAATGGGATCGTGGAATCATGCCACAAGACAGTATTGATCTTCTAGAGCAAGAGCGAGGCATTGAAATCAATGTACCTAGAGCTGGTAAAATGGACTGGAAGCCATTGAGAGAGCGAATTGCGAAACAAGGAATGCGAAATTCCAATGTCTTAGCAATCGCACCTACCGCAACGATTTCCAATATCATGGGGACCACTCCATGTATTGAACCGACCTATAAAAATCTGTTTGTGAAAAGTAATTTATCTGGCGACTTTATCGTGCTGAATAATAGTCTAGTTAAAGACTTGAAAGCCGAAGGTCTGTGGAACCAAGAAATGGTCGACCAGTTGAAATATTTTGATGGTGAATTGGATTCAATTGAAAATATTCCCGATCACTTAAGAGAGAAATATAAGACAGCATTCACTATAGATTATCAATATTTCATTGATGCAGCATCTCGCAGACAGAAGTGG
>JAQCDT010000115.1 GCA_027620575.1 Verrucomicrobiota bacterium | reverse complement strand
ACTGATTATTCGCACCTGAACATTAAGACGATTGAGCGACTATTTGAGTGTGCTATATAATTTTTAATCTTTTCGGGATTTTGCGTTCTTTAAATCTGTTCCAGCTTGAAATAGAAAAAATACACCAACAATCATAGAGACCAAAATTGAAAGGCCTAAGAATTGAATGGTTTTTTCGGATAAACCTGGCTCAATAATATTGCCGCTCCAAGGGTCATAGCTTGGTTGGTTGAGGGCTATAAAAACCCCAACCGCAAAGGGCACAAGAATTAAACCGATTATTCCATTCTGAATCTTTTGTCCGGCGCTTACAATTAAATTGATGTTAACATTTTCCATGGTGTAAAATTTAATTTCATCTAATGTAAATTTTTTTTTCACATTTTAACTCGGACTTTCTTCCAAACCCAATCATATCAATAAAAAACCGCGCTCCATTGCGGGGTTTTTCTTGGGGTGAATGATAGGTTGACAAAATTAAATTCCATCGAATGTAAAATTTTTTTACATTCTAAGTTGGACCTTCTTCCAAACTCACTGATAGCAACAAACAACCCCGCTCAATTGCGGGGTTGTTCTTGCGGTAATTATGGTTCTCGAATCCACGACAATCGGAACTAATATCCGGCGCTCTATTCACTGTAAGTTTCTTTTTTTGAGTTGTTTGGATTTTAGTTCGCCTCTTGGTGAGTCTCTAAATGAGTCTCAATGGGAGGATTACAGTCTATACGGGTAGTTAAAGTTTCAAAAGGGAGGTATTGCATCTCGGTTGTTTGGGGTGGTTCACGGTACCGCTTTTACAACGGTTCATACATCGCCTCTTGGTCCAAGCCACAGAGCCTACCCGTTGGTAAACGTTTAAGGGCCTTTGAAGATTTGTGCTTGGAGTACCAACGTGCCATTGATTTGGGATGGACTCCCCTTGATGATTGGTCCGATAGGTTGGAGCGGGTGTCGGTTTCTGCTTCGCTTCTTACGGATGCGTTAGCTTCTAAACTCCAACAAGGGCTTTCCGAGTCTTATGCTCGGAAGCTAACGTGGTTGGTTAAGCATTTAAAACGTTTCCTCAAGGGTAAGAACCCCACTCCGAAGCTGCTGGCTGCTTTCATCAACGACAGCCATTGGACTCCCGCTACAAGGACCATCGTTAGAAGGCATCTGATAGCCTTTGAAAAAGAAATGGCCAAGTACGGGTATGAGGGAAGCATCAAGACCCTCACTACGCGTTACCGCTGTGAGGAGAAGCTTCACAAGCCCTTTAAAGACGTAGAAGCGGTGCTTGGTGAGATTAGCCTCTTTGACGCTCGATTGCATCTTTGTTGCCTCTTGGCCTTTGGGTGTTTGTTGCGCCCCCATAGGGAGATAAGGCTTCTTACGTGGGGAGACTTTTCCGATGACCTTTCTTACGTTTCATTAGGAGGGAACCGCAACAAGGGAAAGAAGAACCGCATTGTGCCCGTTGGGGTCTTTATTAGGCCCTATTTAATGGCTTTTAAGCGCGTTTCTTGCTCGAGCGAGGTCAACGTATTCTCGGGAAAAGAAAAGCCCTACAACAGAGACTATTTTAAAACGCTATGGGGGCGGTATAAGAAGCAATCTACCTTGCTGGAGAAAGACCAAACGCTCTACTCCTTTCGGCATACGGGAGCCATCCAAGTGTACGAGAAAACGGGGTCGCTATCCAAGTTGCAGCAAGTGATGGGGCATAGCTCCCTACAAGTATCCCTTACCTACTTGAGGGGGTTGGAGGTAAAGCAGATGGAAATGGAGGATATGCCAACTATTGGCAACCGCAATCGCAGTTGGTGAAGTTAGGCTTGGGAATAGTCCAATTTGATATGTATTCATTAAAGGTTTCACCCATTTCAAAAAGAAATCCAATTTGAAAACATTAGACGCTTAAGAAGGCATACAATCAAGATTCCGCATTATCTGAAAGTCGTCCAGCCGCATCTGTAGATTTAACCGCAATGGCATTCCAATATCGTTTTAATACACCCGCAATTTCTGATTCCATATTTGAGTCCATTCCTTCAATCATAAACTTCACATATGCATCTGATGACTTAAATGATTTTGCCACCATTTCAAACTCTTGCTCATTAACATCTAAACCCTCGCGAATATGTTCAATCACGACACTGTCAAATTCGGGTATGCCTTGTTTTATAAAGTTTTTAACAACAAATTCTTTACCTGCATCATCCAAAGAATTAAATAATCCCATTAAAGACGAACTATCAATTACATTGTCGATATATCCATCTTGCTCAACCGCCACCAACTCAATTTCATCGCATTCATAACATTCCCTGCTGACAGAAGTTTCACTTGAAGCTTTGTCCGAACAAGAGGAAGCCAAGATTGCAATGAGAAAAAGGAAGATGTAGTTTTTCATTTTATGGAAATGTAGGATATGCCGACTATTGGAGGCTAAACCTGAGGGGATCTATTATTGATCGCATTCGATAAATAAATCAGTAGATAATGTGGAATCTGAATTATAATAAGTCCAATCATTATCTTTTTCACAGAACTTAATAGATTCGTTTAAAATATCGACAACTGTATCACCCAATTTCTTTGCGACAAGTGCATCCTTACAAGCGCCTTCAAAATCGTAATCATAATGTTTGACTAAAGCTCGAGTCCTAAAATACATTCCTATTGAAGGGTCAATTTCTATTGCTTTTGATAAATCCTCAATGTCCCATAGTTTTGAACCACGCTCATACCAGAATTTGGACTCACTTGGATCCAATTCTATCGCTTTTGTAAAATCGTTTACTGCACCATCTTCATCTCCCAAAACACTCCTTTCTTTGCCTCTTGCGTACCAATATTCAGCATCGTTAGGGTTTAGCTCAATTGCCTTTGAAAATTCTTCGATCGCCCCTTTGGAGTCTTCGGTTTCAGAAAGATACACACCGCTTTTAAAATGGTCTTGCGCATCTCTTTCACTAAGTGACAAAGCGCCATCTTTTGGGGTTGGGGGTTCTTCATCGGTGGATGAACAAGAAACCAGCAGAAAGCCAATAAGTAAGAGAAAGATGTAGTTTTTCATTAGAGTGAAATCAAAATGGTTGTTAGCTACAATAGGTCTTTAGCTTTCTCCTCATTCGTCTTTTTTAGAGGCTAATTGTTCGGCTATAAGGCCGCCAATGAATAGTAATGTCGACATCAGCAAGAGGTTGCCAATTCCATTAAAACTCGTATCCGCCCACTTGAAAAAAAGATCTGGCGATTCAAAAGGAGTTTCCTTTGGGATGTCGCCTCCTTTTACGTTATACATATAAGATTCAAACTCAAGAAATGTCGAAAAAGCCAGCAGATACAAAATAAATGCGGATAGAAATAAAATAAACCCCGTCCATTTAGCAAATTTTATCATAACATCAAGATTTGAATTAAAAGCTTTTTCTTCACTTGTCGTTCTTACGTGCTATTTGTTCGGCAATTAGGCCTCCTACAAACAATACTGCATACACTAAAGACGAAAGTCCAAGTCCAATAATAAGCGTTTGAGTCTGCAAAGGCTCGTCATCCATTGTTTGAGATGTGATTAAGTCAGAAACATACCACCCCAAAAAAGAATTTGTTAGAATGAGGCTTATGAACCCACCCCACAGCGCTAATTCTCGAAAAGATCTCATATTAACAAGTTTTCATTTTACACCCATAGGTAATTGATAGTCGGAAATTACTTCACGAATAGCAGTTCGTGCGTATTCAGCTGAAGATTTGGTTGTTTAATTTAGTCATTAACAGCAATGGATTGCTGCAAGGTTAGAGCACGCAACATCTCTTTAATTTCTTCGTTTTGCGCTTCAAGCGCTGCAATCTTGGCATCTTGCTCGGACATCTTTACTTTTTGCTCGGACATTTTTGCTTCTTGCTCGTTGATGGCGTTAATAAGCACGGGAACGAGCCCTTGATAGTTTACCGATAGGGTTCCATCTACCCCCTCGCTAACCAGTTCGGGGAAGACCGACTGTACCTCTTGAGCCAGCACCCCAATCTTGGGGGTATGCTCTTCGTCCTTTAAGAAAGTGTAGGTCTTTCCTTCTATTTGATGAAGCTTGTCCAGCGTCGAACCCAATGGCTGGATGTTGTCCTTTAAACGAGCGTCAGAATTGATAGAAAGCTCTCCCGAAAGGGTGGCATTGCCGTCAAAGTAAACGACAAAGGCGTCAGACCTTACATCTTTTGTACCGTTTCCGATGACAAATACGGCATTAGCGGTATTAAAATCGATTGCACTACCTGTCACACTACTGTTCACAGAGTTATACGAACCAATACTCAAGGAACCAGAATTAGAGGCGATTGTATTAATGCCCATTGCAGTCGATGCTCTACCA
>JAQCDT010000114.1 GCA_027620575.1 Verrucomicrobiota bacterium | reverse complement strand
TCAGGTGTTCGATGAGGACAATCGCCTCGTGCCTGTGACAGTGATAGAAGCTGGACCTTGTCCAGTAGTGCAAATTAAATCAGTTGATACCGATGGTTACGATGCCATTCAACTTGGCTATGGCTCACAAAAAGCCCACCGCTTATCTAAAGCAGAATTGGGTCATGTGAATAAAGCAAAGGTCGAGCCCGTATCGAATTTGCAAGAATTTAGAACCTCAGGCGACACCGAATTAAATGTAGGTGATATCTTAACTGTCGATCGTTTTGAAGCGGGGCAGAAAATAGATATCATCGGTACAAGTAAAGGTCGTGGCTTCCAAGGTGTGGTGAAACGTTATGGTTTTGCTGGAGGACCTGCTTCACATGGTTCTATGTTCCATCGTCGTGGTGGTTCCTATGGTATGTGTCAATGGCCAGGTCACGTGATCAAAGGTAAAAAGATGCCGGGTCACATGGGCGATGCTCAGCGTACGGTACAAAATCTTAAAATAGTGAAAGTAATCGCTGATAAGAATTTAATTTTAATCAAGGGCAGTGTGCCAGGAAGTAAAGGCAGTTTAGTGACAGTACGAACTGCAGTGAAACAAAAGCGAGCACAAGCGTAAATTAGGAGCGTAGAATTTAGTATGAAATTAAAAGTATTTAAAGCAGACGGCTCAAGTAGCACCGAAAAAGACTTTCCTCATTTTCCTGAGTTTGAAGGCGATCGTGGTATAGCCACACTTCGACAGGTTGTGATTGCTCAGCAGGCAAACAAGCGCCAAGGAAATGCATCAACAAAGACTCGTGCTGAAGTTGCGGGATCAGGTAAAAAACTCTTCCGCCAAAAAGGAAGTGGAACAGCTCGTCAAGGATCACGTCGAGTGCCTCACCAAAGACATGGTGGTGTTGCCCATGGTCCAAAGCCTAGGGATTATTCACAAAAAACTAATCGCAAGATGCGTCAGTTAGCTATGCAAAGAGCTTTGTTTGATCGTGCGGTTGCCGGTGGCTTATCCGTTATCGAAGATTTAGCGGTGGAAGCTCCAAAAACAAAGATTTTCAACAATGTGCTCAAGAATGTTTACCCAGAACGTTGTAAAGTATTGGTTGTGGATGACACTTTTGAAGCAAACACCGCCTTTGCTGCTCGTAACATTCAAGGTGTGGCGCTCGCAGAATCAGGCGACTTGAGTGTTTTAGATATCGTAAAATTTCAAAATGTGATCGTGAGTTCAAAAGCGATTGAAACAATCATCGCCCGTGCGGTTGATGGGAAAGGAGACGCGTAATGTTAGTACCTGATACAATCATTAAATCATACATAGTGACTGAGAAAGCGGCGAATCTATCCGCAAACATTAATCAGTACACTTTTAAAGTAGCCGCTAATGCAAATCGTATTGAAGTAGCACGTGCCATTGAAAAGTTGTTCAACGTCGACGTGACTCGTGTGAATATTTTAAACGTAAAGCCTAAGCTAAAATCAGATCGTAGCCGTAGAGGTAAGACTGGCACAAAAAGCGGTTACAAGAAAGCAATCGTTAGCTTAAAGGACGGAGATACTATTGAAATCGTATAATTTTTAGGAGAATAAGACCATGCCACTTGTAAAATCTAGACCACTGACTCCCGGACAACGTTTCCTTATAAGAAACAAGGCGGATGTCTCAAAGAAAAGGCCAGAGAAACAACTCATCGTTTCTAAGCATGAAAAGAAGGGTCGTAACTGTTACGGTCGTATCACTTCTCGTCGTCGTGGAGGAGGGCATAAGAAGCACTACCGCCTAATTGACTTTCGTAGAGACAAAATTGATATCCCAGCAAAAGTACAAGCGATTGAGTATGATCCAAATCGCTCAGCAAATATCGCTTTACTCGCTTATGCAGATGGTGAAAAGCGTTACATTTTAGCTCCTAGAGGAGTACAAGCAGGTGATACTCTAATTAGCTCAAACAAGAAAATCGAATTTTCTGTTGGTTATAGTTTTCCATTAGCCTTAATCCCACCAGCCACCAAAATTCATGCGGTAGAGTTACATCCTGGAAGAGGTGCACAGCTTGTGCGTTCTGCTGGGGAAGCAGCTCAACTGATCAAAGTGGATGGTGAGCGTGTGACGATTAAACTCCCTTCAGGTGAAATTCGCTATTTAAATGCTCGCTGTCGTGCAACGATCGGAGAAGTGGGCAATCATGATCATGAAGGCCGTAGCTTAGGTAAAGCTGGACGTAATCGTTGGTTAGGTCGCCGTCCTCGTGTTCGTGGTGTAGCTATGAACCCTGTCGATCACCCAATGGGTGGTGGTGAAGGACGTACTTCTGGTGGTGGACACCCTCAATCACCATGGGGTCAATTATCTAAAGGTTTCCCAACTCGTAAGAAATCTAACCCAACTAATTCACAAATTATTGTTCGTCGCAATGGACGTCCAATGAAGCGCAAATAATCAGTATAAGTATTATGTCACGTTCTATTAAAAAAGGTTTTTTTGTTGATGTTCACCTCTTGAAGAAGGTGGAAGCGGCTCAAGCGACAAATGATCGCAAGCCAATCCAAACATGGTCTCGTCGCTCAACCATCACGCCAGATTTCGTTGGTCTCAATTTCAACGTACACAATGGAAAATCATTCCTTCCTGTCTACGTTACAGAAAACATGGTGGGGCACAAATTAGGTGAATTCTCACCAACTCGTACATTCAAAGGTCACCCAGCTGGTAAAGCTAAGTAATTTATAAAGAAATCATTTAAATGAAGCATAGAGAAAACAGTTTAAACACACTAATCGGGAGCATTGCTTTAATGTTTGTGCTTTCAGTGAGTGCTGTGTCTGCTTCTATTCCGAGCTTTGTAAGTGATGGAACAGGATTGTATGCTTCGAATTCTGCACAGGTAATCAATGTCAGTGACTCAGCAGACATTGCGGTAGTACATTTAGACAATGGCCTAGACGCTGGCTTAGATGTTGGAATGACGGCTTCAGTATATCGCGGAGTCGAAAAAATTGGTACGGTAATTCTAGTAGCAACCGAGCAATATCAATCAGCGGCCTTAATTTTAGAACTGAATGAGAGCCGAGTGATCGAAGCAGGAGATTATGTTCAATTAAACACTTTTAGAAACAGTTAATTTATTATCACTATGGAAGTTAAAGCTTACACAAAATACGCAAGAATGTCGCCCCTCAAGGTGAGAAAGGTAGCGCGTGCAATTCAAGGACGTAATGCAGGAGAAGCATTGGAGATGCTCAGCCTGATTCCACGCAAATCCGCACGCCTTATCGGTAAAACATTGAAGTCAGCGATTGCTAACGCAGAGAACAATAACAATTTAACATCGGATGCATTAACGATTAAATCAACGATCATTGAGGAAGGTCCTGCATTTAAGCGATTTCGTCCAGCCGCAAGAGGTTCTGCACACCCTTACAAGAAGAGAACCAGTCACATTCGTATTGTCTTAACGGACGAAAATTAATTTTAGAAAATAAATATTATGGGTCAAAAAACACATCCAATAGGTTTCCGTCTCGCAGTCACAAAAGACTGGGATTCACGCTGGTATGCCAATAAGCAAGATTTTCCTCTTTACGTTAAAGAAGATTATCTGATCAGAACGTTTCTAGAGAAGAAACTACGTTATGCCTCAGTGCCTCGTATTTTTATTGAGCGAGCATCAGGACGTATTCGTGTGAAAATCTATACAGCTCGTCCGGGTATCGTGATTGGTCGTAAGGGACAAGAGTTGGACAAACTTAAGGCTGAGTTAAACAAAAAAGTGGGTAAGGATGTGATGTTGGATATCCAAGAAGTGAAACGCCCAGATCTTTCTGCACAATTGGTAGCGGAAAATGTAGCTTTACAACTTGAGCGAAGAATCGCTTTTCGTCGTGCGATGAAACGTGCGGTACAAACAACAACTTCATTAGGAGCTGAAGGAATTCGTATTCAATGCTCAGGTCGTTTAGGTGGAGCAGATATTGCTCGTACTGAACAGCAGCGTTCAGGTAAAGTGCCTTTGCAAACATTGCGTGCGAATATCAACTATGGCTTCAGTGAAGCAAGCACAGTTTATGGAATCATTGGCGTCAAATGTTGGATCTGCCTACCAGACGGAGAAAGCGCTCTTTAATCAATATTTTAAATCATTTAGCGAACGGAATAAGGAAGTAAATTATGGCACAAATACCCTCTAGAACAAAATACAGAAAAGTTCACACAGGACGCATTTATGGTACCGCACAAAAAGGAAATACCATTGCTTTTGGTGAGTTTGGTATCCAGTCGTTGAGTCGTGGTCGTATGACTTCACGTCAAATTGAAGCAGCTCGTGTGGCAATGACTCGTAGCCTTAAGCGTAAAGGTAAGGTTTGGATCCGTGTGTTCCCTCACAAGCCAG
>JAQCDT010000113.1 GCA_027620575.1 Verrucomicrobiota bacterium | reverse complement strand
AAATACGTGTCCAGGTTGCACAAGGTCTTCAGGGACAGAGTTCGGATTACTTAAAATTTGTATGGTTTTCGCACGATCGTGGGCACTGATTCCCGTACTTATACCTTTGGCGGCATCAACTGAAATAGCAAAATCGGTTTGGTGTGATTCACGATTTTCAGAAGACATAGGGTTGATCCCCAAACTTCTTAACTGTTCAGCTTGCATGGGAACACATATCAAGCCTCTAGCATGCAAGATCATTTGATTAATGCTTTCAGTTGTCGCTTTCTCTGCTGCTAAAATTAAGTCACCTTCATTTTCCCTAGCTTCATCATCGGTAACGATTACCGGCTTACCTGCAGCAATGTCCTTAATAGCACTTTCTATACTATCAAAATGAGCATTTTCGGATTCTGTTGTACTTTCCATGATATAATTAGGAATATGTATACGGATGCTAATAGTTTTTGTAAATACAACTTATTCAGTATGAAAACACAAAAAAACCCGCAATCAGCGGGCTTTTGTTTAAAATTCGTATTAGTTACGCACTAGCCGTTTCAACAACATTAATCTTTCGATGCTGTGAATCGAATTGTACAGAACCCTCTGTCAAAGCAAATAGGGTGTGGTCACGTCCCATTCCTACATTATTACCAGGATGGTAGCGAGTACCTCTTTGTCTTAAGATGATGTTTCCAGCAATTACATGCTCTCCACCAAACTTTTTGACACCCAGTCTTTTTGAATGACTGTCGCGTCCATTTCTTGAAGTTCCTTGTCCTTTTTTATGTGCCATGGTCTAAATGGGTTTTATCGATTAACCTTCGATCGAATTAATTTTAATCACTGAGAGATGCTGACGATGACCTTTCACTCTTTTGTAGCCTTGTCTGCGTTTCTTTTTAATAGTTGTGACTTTTTTGTCTTTTTTATTTTCTAGTATGGTTGCTTTAACACAAGCATTATCGATAGTAGGCGTGCCAAAGCGAGTAGCCTCACCTTCACCGAGCATGATAACATCTGTGATATCGATTGTATCGCCAGCTTTTGTCTCTGGGTAAAGATTGACCTTTAGGATATCTCCTTCTACCACGGTAAATTGACGACCTTGTGTTTTAATAGTTGCTTTCATAATTTGAAAAAACCACTTAACAAAGCGTATTATCTGAAGATTTCAAGAGTTTTCTTTGCGAGTCGGTAAAAAAATACGATTATAGAGCTATATTGTTATTGAGTCTCAATTGAGTCTCATTAATTTAAATAGCATAAGCATTTATGAAAATTGAAATACAGGATCAATATATTGAGAGTTTTAAGGAATTTTTAACGCGTAAAGGTTTAAGAGTGACGAATCAAAGAATGGCGATTTTTGGAGCTGCCTTTAGTTGCGATAATCATTTCACTGCGGAAGATTTATTGGAACAAGCAAGAAAGCTAGATGATTCGGTATCTCGTGCTACAGTCTATCGTGCCTTACCTTTGCTTACAGAAAGTAGTTTAATTCGAGAGGTGGATGTGGGGAAAGATTACAAGTATTACACAGCAAACAAGGATGTGAAAACATTTCAGGCACAAGTTATCTGTATGGATTGTGAGAAGATTTTTGAAATTGATGCACCCTTTATGGAATGGTACGGTAAGACCGTCGCCGAAAAATTATTATTATCGGTTGAAGACCAAAGGCTGCAAGTATCGGCTCGATGCGATCAATTGAAATTAAAGGGTGAGTGCAATAGAGTTTTTGCTAAATAAGATTTATATTTATGAATAGCGATAAGACGGTCGGGGATTTATCTCTTGATTTTGAATTTAATTTTTACAAATCACTCTACAAAAAATTGCCGAATGATAAGCGTCTTTTATCGCTTCTTGCTGAATTATATACACGAAAGGGTGAAATCGATAAAGGTTTAGAATTAGACAGGAAGTTAGTTGAAATAGATGAAAGCAACGAAACAGCCCATTACAACTTAGCTTGTAGTTTATCGCTTAAGGGAGATTTTGAAGGAGCAATTGCCTCATTGAGAAAGTCGATAGGCTTAGGGTATTGTGATTTTAATTGGATGTTTGAAGATGAGGATTTGAGTGCCTTGAGAAACACTGAGTATTTCATGCAATTAAAAAGGGATTTAGGGATTCTGTGATTGCTAAAAGAAATAAAGATTCAAAGAGCGAGTCTCTTGTCGAAGTCATACCCTTAGCGGGTTTTAACGCTCAATTAGCTTACAAAGTGCCTTCTTTTTTAGCTGGGCAAATATGCAAAGGACATTTGGTTCGGATACCTATACGTAATAAGAGCGAATTGGGCGTAGTCGTTCAATTATCATCAGAGCAAATAATTTCTACTGAAAAAATTAAATATGTTCTAGAACTCGTTCAATCTGAACCAGTTTTGACAGAAGATTTACATGCTTTATTGAAATGGTGCTCTTCCTATTATACCGCTTCTTTTGAATCTATATTAGAAGCTATGATTCCTAGTTTTATTCGGAAAGGCATGGGGTCGAAAAAAATACGCACTCTAAAGATTGCTGAGAATTTTGACGTAAACTTAATCGAGCCTTTATTAAAAAGAGCACCGAAGCAAGCTGAGCTTTTAAAGTTTATGATGACTCAGAAATTCGCCTTACCCAAAGCGATAGTGATCAAGCGACTTAAAATTTCTCCCTCTGTGTGTGATAGTTTGATTAAAAAAGGCTATTTATTAGAAGCTTTTAAAGAAGAAAAGAGGGAAGCTTACATGGACACATTGGCCCAAGAATCGAACGAAGTCATCGCTAAAGCCCATCAATTGACCGAAGAGCAAGCATCAATAACCGAGAATCTTCATCAATCTATCGAAAAGAAAGCATTTTCTGTGGAAGTGGTGCATGGAGTGACCGGCTCAGGCAAAACAGAAGTGTACCTGCATGCCATTGCTTCTGTAGTGAATCGTGGGGGTGGCGTTATTTTTCTTGTTCCTGAAATTGCTTTAGCGCCGCAAACTGTGGGTCGTGTACGAAATCGATTAGAGGCGATTGGAGTGAAGACAGTCGTGTGGCACAGTCATTTGTCGGATGGAGAACGGTACGATGCCTGGTCTTCTTTAGTTAAGGGTGAAGCATCTGTGGTAGTCGGTGCAAGGTCAGCGATTTTTGCCCCAGTCAAAAACTTAGAATTAATTATTGTCGATGAAGAACATGAGCCATCCTATAAGCAAGAAGACGCTCCAAGGTATCATGGTAGGGATGTTGCCGTGTATCGAGCCTTCATTAATAATGCCGTATGTATTTTGGGTTCAGCCACTCCTTCCTTAGAAACTTTTTATAATACTACTTTGGGAAAATATACATTACACAAGATGTATAATCGTGTGGATAATCGAGAACTTCCTAAAGTGCATGTAGTGGATATGCGAAAAGAAGGTAAAATGGGCGATGGTGCTGGTCCGATATCTTCAATGTTAGCAGATAAAATGCTGGATCGTTTTGAGAAAAAAGAACAAACGATTCTCTTTCTCAATCGTCGTGGTTTTGCTTCTAATTTTCTTTGCCAAGAATGCGGGCATGTTGCGACTTGTGAGCACTGTAGTATTCCAATGACATTGCACAGAACGGATTGGACTTTAAAATGCCATCTTTGTTCATTGTCTTACAAGATGCCGAAAGCGTGTCCTAAATGTCATAATACATCGGTCTTAGCTAAAGGTTTTGGCACCCAGAGGATTGAGGACATAGTTCAAAAAATAGTTCCAAGAGCTAAAATTGTACGCATGGACGCAGATGCGATGACAAAAAAGAATTTATTTCGCTCTATTTTAAATGATTTTCGAGTCGGTAAAATCGATATTTTAGTTGGGACACAGATGATCGCAAAGGGTTTAGATTTTCCAAATGTCACTTTGGTGGGTTTAGTGGATGCGGATCGTTCTTTGCATGTTGAAGATTTCCGAGCGAGTGAGCGTACGTTTCAATTAATAGTCCAAGTATCTGGTAGGTCGGGACGAGGAGATAGGGCGGGAGAAGTTGTTGTTCAGACTTGCACCCCTCATGCCTCGCCCATTCTTTATGCACGGCAAACCGATTTTCAGGGTTTTCTAGAGGAAACTTTGGGACAGAGAAAAGAGTTTAATTATCCACCTTATCGTCATTTAATTAGGCATTTGTTTTCGGGTAAAAATCCAGATAAGGTCCTTTTCTTTATGAATCAATGGATGAAAGCCTTGAAAGAGGCGATGGGTGATGAATTAGATATACGAGGGCCTGCACCAGCACCCATTGAAAAAATTAAGGATGAATATCGCTTTCACTTTTGGTATTTCACTTCCAGTGTCGTGCGAACCATTGAACCAATTAATGAGGTGAGAAAGGAATTTAAGCCCAAACTGGATAAGGATGTCAGAGAATGGATTGATGTAGATCC
>JAQCDT010000112.1 GCA_027620575.1 Verrucomicrobiota bacterium | reverse complement strand
GCCCTTGGCGATTGCTTTAGTGAATTAAGAACACCCGTTTGACTATCTTTCTAGTTTAACATCTGCCCTGCAATCCATTCAGAAGCACTCATCTCCCGTTCATCAATTAATTTGTACCTTAGGACATTAGAGGCATCCATAAAATCATTGATGGAATCTTGATTGTTTAAACAAGGGGTAAAATGGCTCACTATATTTTCCACTTTTGCTTCTTTTTGTAATAACTCTGGATAAATACTTTGGTCTAAAATCAAATTAGCTAGGCCAATAAAACGTACCTTGATTAGTATTCGTATTAACAAATAATTTAGTTTAGATAGTTTGTATAGGATCACACCAGGAACCGAAGCTAATGCCATACTTAAAGAGATCGTTCCCGAACTCATAATCGCTCCTTTAACTTTAAGTTTTCTTGAATCATTCTTCAATAAACTAACTTTTTCAGTTAAAGCGGGATAAGATTCTAAAACTGTCTTCAGATACGCCTCAACTTTTTGACTCGGATATAAAATAACCCCTGATAAAGAATGATCCTCGTCAGATATTTTTTGAAAAGCTTCGAAAATTGTAGGGGCAATCACTTCAATTGATTTAATTCGGCTACCAGGAAGCAGTAAGATCACTCCATTTGGATCATACTCTACTGGTAGAGGATAGTCTTTTTCTGCAAAAGGGTGTCCAAGATAAGTCACGGGCAAATCCGTATCTGAATAACATTCTTTTTCAAAAGGAAACAGGACTCCTAATGAATCTAACACTTTTGCCATTTTAAACCGTCTCTGACTCTTCCAAGCCCAGATCTGTGGACTGACGTAGTAATGGAGCCCAATATTCCCTCCCCCTTTTAGACTTAATTGCTTTTCTTTCATGGCTTTAGCTAACCGAAGATTAAAGCCTGGATAATCGACAAAACAAATGTGCTTGGGTTGATATTTTTCGATCCAATTAAGTGTATTATCAAATAAACGCTTTAAAAAGGGATAATTTTTAATCACATCGACTAATCCCATCACGGAATGGTCCACCATATTAAAAACTAACTCCACACCACTTTCCTTAAGTTTCTCTCCGCCCAAAGCTACCACCTTAAGCTGTGGATTCTTCTCTAAGAGATGCTTCACCATATGAGCAGCCAATTCATCCCCCGAATGCTCTCCTGCTATGATAAGCAAATCTACCTTACCATCAGATGGAGATAATAATTCAGCAGTCGATGAATCCCTATTCATGGTATGAAAATCAATCAGATTATCATGCCTGCCGCAACCGTTTCGTTTGTCAATGGATCGATTAATATTATACTCCCAGTGATTCTATTCTTTGAATAAGAATCAACAAACAAAGGTGCCGAGGTTCTAATTGAGATACGACCAATGTCGTTTAATTTCAGCTCCAAATCATCTTCAATCTTATGCAGTGTATTAATATTCACTTTGTATTTAACTTCACTGACAATTGCTTGAACATCGTTGGTAGTATGACGAACAATAAACTTACCTCGCCCAGATAGAGATTTAGTTGAAGAGAACCAACAAACCATCGCTTCAATATCTTGCAGCATTTTAGGTGGGTTGTTTGCCTTCACTAACATA
Organism: Verrucomicrobiota bacterium; assembly: GCA_027620575.1. Classification (GTDB taxonomy): domain Bacteria; phylum Verrucomicrobiota; class Verrucomicrobiia; order Opitutales; family Coraliomargaritaceae. The sequence continues at coordinate 2,822 of JAQCDT010000112.1, read as the reverse complement.
TTCCCTCGAGAAATATCTATTTCATCTTCTAAAGTCATCACAACCGACATCGGCGAATAGGCTTCTTTGAGTTCTTCATCCATTAAATGGATCGATTTAATTTTTGACTCAAAGCCTGATGGTAAAACCTTAACTGCATCGCCAGGCTTGAAAACACCACCTGCAATACGCCCGGCAAAGCCACGAAAATCGTGATACTTATCTGAATGAGGACGAACCACCCATTGGATTGGAAAGCGAGCATCGATATGATTAAAATCAGATCCGTTATATACAGTTTCTAAATGGTAAAGTAAAGTTGGCCCATTATACCAACCCATGTTCTCGGACTTATCGACAATATTATCCCCCAACAAAGCACTTGCGGGAATAAAGGTGATGTTAATCAAGTTGTCTAAGCGAGAAGCAAAGGATTTAAATTCTGAGACGATTTTATCAAATACTGCCTGATCCCAATCCACCAAATCCATTTTATTCACACAGACGACAACATTTTGGATTCTTAAGAGGTTGGCGATAAATGCATGACGGCAGGTTTGTTCAATCACCCCTTTTCTCGCATCCACTAATATAATCGCCAAATTCGCAGTAGAAGCTCCAGTGACCATATTTCTTGTATATTGGATATGACCTGGTGTATCCGCGATAATGAACTTTCTCTTCGGTGTAGCAAAGTAACGATATGCGACATCAATAGTAATGCCCTGTTCCCTTTCTGAACGCAAGCCGTCAGTCAATAAAGCTAAATTAACATTTTCATCACCACGAGATTTTGAACTTTTCTCTACAGCTTCTAATTGATCTTCAAAAATGGCCTTACTGTCATAAAGAAGACGCCCGATCAGTGTACTTTTTCCATCATCAACAGAACCTGCAGTCGTAAAACGCAGCAAATCCATATCTAAATAGCCTGAGTTATTTTCTTTTTCGCTCATAATTCGTTCAAATACTTCTTAAAAATATCCTTGTTTCTTTCGGTCTTCCATTGCGGATTCAGAACGCTTATCGTCTGCTCGAGTGCCTCTTTCCGTATTTCGTGCTGCCGCAACCTCATCGATGATTGCATCTAAATCACTCGCAGAAGATACATTCGCCCCAGTACAAGTGGTATCACCGATAGTCCGAAAGCGTACTTGCATTTTCTCAACTGTCTCTTCTGGCTGAGGCTGAGTGAATTCAGTAACAGCCATAATCACACCATTACGAACAAAGCACTCACGCTCATGTGAAAAATACAATTCAGGTAAGGCAATATTTTCTAATTTAATGTACTGCCAGATATCCATCTCCGTCCAGTTACTCAAAGGAAATACTCTAAAGTGTTCACCGTGGTGCTTTTTCCCATTAAACACATTCCACAATTCAGGTCTTTGGTTTTTGGGATCCCATTGGCCAAAAGCATCTCTATGAGAGAAAAACCGCTCCTTGGCACGTGCTTTTTCCTCGTCTCTGCGGCCTCCGCCTAGTGCAGCATCAAATTGCCCATTTTCTAATCCTTCTAGCAAAGCAACTGTTTGCAAACTATTGCGACTCGCATTCACTCCTGTCTCTTCAACGACTTTACCTTGATCAATCGCTTCTTGAACCGATGCCACGATTAACTCTGCGCCTAAATCTTTAACGAATCGATCGCGATATTCCATCGTCTCAGGAAAATTATGCCCTGTATCCACGTGCATTAATGGAAAAGGAAGCTTGGCCGGCCAAAAAGCTTTCTTCGCAAGATAAGCCATAACAATTGAATCTTTGCCTCCTGAAAAGAGCAACACTGGCTTTTCAAATTGTGCAGCCGTTTCACGAAGAACAAAAATGGCCTCGGATTCAAGCTGTTTGAGATGCGTTATTCTATAATCCATACTGTGTTGTTTAAATCTTTTTGATTATTGGCAATATTTTATTCACTAATTCTTCGGTACTTTCACTGGCGCTGAATTGTTCCGTGTCCAAAATCCAGTCTTCATCCGAATCACTCGGCGCTTCAAATAATGAATCTTTTCCTGTGAAATGAGATACAGCACCCTTCTTGGCCTTAGCGTATAATCCTTTAACATCTCTTTCTGAACACGTTGAAAAAGATGCATTAATATAAACTTTAGTAAAATCACCTTCACCAATAATCGATTCGGCCAAGTCACGGTATTCTTTAAGAGGTGAAATAAATGAAGTGATCACCACAAAGCCTGCATCTAAAAACAAACGAGCCACCTCCGCTATACGTCTAATGTTTTCCGATCTATCTGCATCGGTAAATCCTAAATCTTTATTCAACCCAGTACGAACATTATCGCCATCAAGAAGCTTAATATAATGTCCTTTTGCCACTAAAGAACGCTCAACCTTATCGGCTATCGTACTCTTTCCAGAACCTGACAAACCATAGAGCCAGAAGACATGTCCCTTCTGCTTAAGTTGTGACTCTTTTGCATCTCTTCCAAGCATGCGGTCAAATTCAGAAAATATATTATTTGATTCACTCACGAAGTTAAAGACGATAGATTAACAAAGACTAAGTCAAGAATTCTGAACTACTGGTCAGCTTCTAATTCAAGAATTCTCTTACTCACCTTAGAAGAAAATTGGTAGTCTCCGTTTAAATAAGCCACAGATAAACCGTTCTCTAAAAGTTTTAGTTCTAAAGTTTTCGGTAATTTGTTTTTAAACAGCATATTTTGATATAACTTTAGTGCTAATTGCTTCTTTCCAGCCTTGAGAAAAAGTTGAGCTACAGCATCTACTAAAGCTAGATCTTCCAAATGAAAATCACTGACCAAAGTCATTGGCTTCATGATATGAATTGCAGAATCAAAAGCCTCTTTTTCAAT
>JAQCDT010000111.1 GCA_027620575.1 Verrucomicrobiota bacterium | reverse complement strand
AGTTCTAGACAAATTGCTCAGATTAAGAGCCAAGGAGTTGCAGGCATCAAAGCTGTACTCAAGGAATCAGGCGTTAATTTAAGAAGTACCGCCGATTTGGAAGCTTTTGTTGCTAAAGCCGTATCGGCTCAAATATCTGAGGATGGAACTGTCGATAATATTGAAAATATAACTTCATCTGCAATGGCTGCAATTTTAGAGGTCTCTGCCTCTGAGGGGATTGAAAGCAGTCCAGTCATTGAAGCAGTTTCTTTTGGCGTGTCTAAGGGAATTATTGAAGCTTCTAAAACTACAGATTTTAATATTGCTGAAACAATTGAGGCTTCATCGTATACGGCGACCGTTAGTGCGGTTAATCTAGCAATAGAAAACCAAATGGATGTTTATAAAATTATGGCTGCGGTTTCTTCAGGTTCTACTGCTGGTGCAATTACAGGTTCTATTTCGGAAGACATTGAACCCACTTTAACAGTAGAAGCTTCGTCTGCTGGTGCCGTGAAAGGTGCTGTATATGCCGCAAGTCTAGCAGTAAATATTGATGTGGCGGAATCTATTGAGGCTACATCTTCTGGTGCTGCCGAAGGTGCACTTGAGGCATCCGTTGAAGCAAACATTGATGTACCTGCTTCTATTGAAGCGGCATCCTCTGGTTCTACAGCAGGTGCAGTTGAAGGATCCGTTGAAGCTAACATTAATGTAGCTGATTCTGTTCAAGCTGCTTCTGCTGGTTCCACGCAAGGTGTTATTAAAGCCGCCTCAGGCAATGGTGCAAATAGTCGTATTGTAATTGATTCTAATGTTATAGATTTAGCAAAATCTGTCGAAGCTGCTTCTGCGGGTGCCGCACAAGGTGCAGTAGAAGAATCTGTTAAAGCAAACATTGAGGTAGCTGATACTGTACAAGCCGCATCCTCAGGTTCAACAGCAGGTGCAGTTAAAGCATCCGTTGAAGTTAACATTGATGTAGCTGATTCTGTTCAAGCTGCTTCTGCTGGTTCCACACAGGGTGCGACTGAGGCATCTATTGAAGCAAACATTGATGTAGCTGATTCTGTTCAAGCCGCTTCTGCTGGTTCCACACAGGGTGCGACTGAGGCCATAGATGGTCTCGCAGATGACGCAGGTGATATCGATGATGTAACTGATACCGATGATGCTGAAGACGCAGATGATGCCGAAGAAGATGCAGCTGATACCGAAGACGTTGCTGATACTGAAGAAGATGCAGCTGACACCGATGACGTTGCTGATACCGATGACGCAGCGGATACTGATGATTCAGGCGACACAGGCGATGATTTGCCAATTATCGAAACTCCTGTTGATGATGACTCAACGATACGCCCAGTCAGCCCAGTTGAATAATTTAAATAATTTTAACATAATCTAAAAAGTGCCCCAAGTTTCATGACTTCGGGCACTTTTTTTTATAAAGATATTAAGTGTAAGCTTGCACAATAATCAATTAAAGCTCTCTTTATAAGTAGTTATTTATGAGTATGCAACAGGATCCATTTCAAGTCATAAGGTCTTTAAAAGGACGTAATTATTATAGTTTAAAAGCATTAGAAGAAAACTTGGAGGGCACCACTTTGGATCGACTTCCTATCAGTATTCGAATTGTATTAGAATCTGTTTTGAGAAATTGTGATGGGACTCGCATCAATAAACAAGATGTTATTAATTTAGCTAATTGGAATGCAACCCATACTAGTGATGATGAGATTCCATTCGTTGTCTCTAGAGTTGTATTACAAGATTTTACTGGAGTGCCTTTATTGGTTGATCTCGCTGCCATGAGAGATGCAGCCAGTGAACAAGGTAAAGATCCTTCCACCATAGAACCATTAGTGCCTGTCGACTTAGTCATCGACCATTCCGTTCAAGTAGATCGTTCAGGAACCGCTGATGCTTTTAAGGCTAACTTAAACATGGAATTTAAGCGAAATAAAGAGCGTTACGAATTTTTAAAATGGGGACAACAGGCCTTTGAAACTTTTAATGTCGTTCCCCCGTCTATTGGGATTGTTCATCAAGTTAATCTAGAGTACTTAGCACGTGTTGTGTTCGAGGAAGATGGGGTTCTATACCCAGATACACTCGTAGGCACTGACTCTCATACAACTATGATAAACGGCCTCGGTATTGTTGGATGGGGAGTTGGAGGTATAGAAGCAGAATCTGCTATGCTAGGACAGCCAGTCTATTTCAAAACTCCAGAAGTGATTGGTGTTAACTTAGAAGGTGAATTACCTAAAGGGGCAACCGCCACCGACCTCACCCTACGAATCACCGAATTATTACGGGCGGAAAAAGTAGTCGGTAAATTTGTCGAATTCCATGGAGAAGGCGCTAAGCAATTAAGTCTAGCGGATAGAGCCACCATATCCAATATGGCGCCTGAATATGGAGCCACTATGGGCTTTTTCCCAATCGATGAAAAATCACTAGAATATTTAAGGCTTACAGGACGTGATGAATCTAAAATTTCATTGATTAAGGATTATTTGAGCGAACAAGGTCTATTTGGCATCCCAGGAAAAGGTTCCATCGCTTACACAAAAACGATTGATTTAAATCTCTCAGAGATTGTGCCTGCGGTTGCTGGACCGAAAAGACCTCAAGATCTTATTGCGGTAACCGAACTAAAGGAGACGTTTAAACAACTAATAGAGTCCCCTATTACAGAAGGTGGGTTTGACCTTTCGCAAAATACTTTAGATACGGAATATGCTTTTGAGCTTAAAGAAGGCGACCAAACAATCCCTTCTCATTTAAAGCACGGACAGGTCTTAATTGCTGCAATTACAAGCTGTACAAATACCTCCAATCCCTCAGTGATGATTGCCGCTGGTCTTGTTGCCAAAAAGGCTCATGCATTAGGACTAAAGGTGAATCCATTAGTCAAAACTTCGCTCGCACCAGGCTCTAGGGTAGTGACCGATTACCTCAACGAAACCGGCCTACAACCCCACCTTGATGCTCTTGGCTTTAATCTAGTGGGCTATGGTTGCACAACTTGTATTGGAAATTCTGGTCCGCTCAATGCATCTATTGAAGAGGCACTTAAAGAAAATTCAATTGTAGGTGCTTCGGTTCTTTCTGGAAACAGAAACTTTGAAGCACGAGTGCATGGTGCAATTAAGGCTAATTTTTTGATGTCGCCGCCACTAGTGGTTGCCTATGCATTAGCAGGTAATGTCAATATAGATTTAAGCAATGATCCTATTGGATTGGGGAGCGATGGGCAACCCGTGTACCTAAAGGATATTTGGCCAACACAAAGTGAAATTGATGCACTTATTGAATCAGGGTTAAAACCAGAAATGTTCCTTTCAAAATACAATGATTTAAAAAATGCGAACGAGGAATGGAATGCGATCGAATCGCCAACTGGACTCACCTATGATTGGGATTCAAGCTCCACCTACATTCAAAATCCGCCTTTCTTTAATGATTTAAATTCCGAGAAAAAAGATTCGGGTGACTTAAATAATTTGAGACCATTAGCGATTGTTGCCGACTCGATCACCACTGATCATATATCGCCCGCTGGGGCAATAAAAGTGGATAGCCCAGCTGGTCGTTATCTAACGGATAACAATGTCTCTCCAGAACATTTCAATAGCTTCGGGTCTAGACGAGGTAATGACCGAATCATGACTCGAGGTACATTTGCCAATATTCGATTCAAAAATATTATGGCTGATGGAAAAGAAGGAGGCTTTACCAAATTGATGCCCGAAGGCACTCCAATTGATATATATGATGCCAGCCAAATCTACCGTGAAAGAAATACGGGGCTGATTATCTTTGCTGGGGAAGATTATGGTATGGGAAGTTCTCGAGATTGGGCGGCTAAAGGTACTGCCCTTTTAGGGGTACGAGCCGTCGTCGCAAAAAGTTTTGAGCGCATTCACAGAAGTAATCTTATTGGTATGGGTGTGTTGCCATTAGAATTTCCTAAAGGTGTCGGTGCCGACACTCTTGAGCTTACAGGAGAAGAAACATTTTCTCTTCCTGAATTGTCTGGCGACTTAACACCAGGTAAACAAGTAGCTCTAGAAATTAATCGACCCAACGGAACAAAAGATACGGTCACCCTCACCTTAAGAATTGATACTCCAATTGAGGTTAGCTATTATGAAAAAGGTGGTATTTTAAAATATGTATTAAATGACCTTATTCGAAATAATTAGATAAAATTTTTCGTCTAATTGCTATTGTTTAAATTATGAAAGCTTCACCCAAATCAGCTTTTTTAGTCAACTCTAGCGATACCTCAGTATTTATTTTAGTTGAAGGGAAGGCTAATTTTCTAAATGCCAATACCTTTAAACAATTTATCGATAACTCGCTGTCTAAAAACTATACATATTATATAATTGATTTTGAACACTGCACTGGGATGGACAGTACTTTTCTCGGAATTATTGCTTGGCTAGGGCTTCAAATTAAAGAATC
>JAQCDT010000110.1 GCA_027620575.1 Verrucomicrobiota bacterium | reverse complement strand
AATTAAGAAAACAAATTATGCAAAATTGAATAAAATCATTTAATTTTACAGGGTTTTCTAAGAGGAAAAAAGTCCCACAAGCAAAGATCACTGCCACACAAATTTCTTTCGGGAATTTTTTTTGAGAAAAGACTTGGTTGAGAAGGTTATAGAGTAAAATAAAGGATACAAGAGCTAAACCTGCGACAATTTTGTCGCTATTTAGTGAAATCATGCTTAGAATCACTGTAAATACTAGGATGACTGTCCATAAAATCCATAATTTTGATTCGTATTTTTTGCAAAATTGATGCCTTAAAGAGGAGAATGTGGCGCTTTTATTAAACCGTATGTCAAAAAGACGATCAGCCATATAACCGAGCCACACCGATAATCCTAAAATGAGACATAACTGCATATTTAAATTAGTTTCAGTCGACATTTGAACAAAATATAGATACCAGGCCACACTGATTAAGGGTGCATCAACTGCACTTACATTTAAATAGGACCAAATTGGGTAACGTTTCATAAATTTATATGAAATGTATTTCGTGTTTTACATTTCTTGAATTTTAGGTATGTTTTTAAGTATGAGAGAAAAAAGAAATCAATGGAATGTCTTATCCAATCACGGATTAGTATTAATTTGTTTACATAATTATGAAGGCTATCCCATGCGTTTGATAGGTCAAGTAATAGGAATAACCGAGCGTGCGGTTCAGCGGATTGTCTCAGATTTAGAGCAATCTGGATACATCGTCCGGGAAAAAGTGGGTAGAAAAAATCATTATAAAATACAGAAAGAAGCTTCACTAAGGCATGCGGTGAGTGGCCATTGTACAGTCGGACAATTTTTAGAGTGTTTCAACGCAGACATTGAAGCGGTTGAGGCAATTAATAGTATCAATCATTGGCGAGTCGGTGAGCATGGGTCTGAAATGTACCATCAAATCAAAGAATCTTGATATCTTGATATAAGGCTTGCTTTTTTTAAAAAGGCCTTACTCTATTTACGAATGTCAAAACAATTTATATTTTCTTCAGAATCAGTTGGTGAAGGTCATCCAGATAAGGTAGCCGATTACATTTCAGATAGTATTTTAGATGCGTGTTTAGAGCAGGACATACATAGTCGCGTTGCTTGTGAAACTTTAGTTAAGAGCAATACTGTTACGATAGCAGGTGAAATTACAACAAAGGCACAACTGAATTATGAGACTATTGTTAGGGAAGCGATTCGAGAAATCGGTTACACTAACAAAGATGATGTATTTCAAGCGGACACAGTATTTGTTAATAATTACATCACTCAACAGTCGAGTGATATCGCTCAGGGAGTTGATGCGAAAAAAGTCGAAGGTAAGGGTACAGATCAGCAAGGTGCTGGAGACCAAGGTATCATGTTTGGGTTTGCTTGTAAGCAGACGCCTGAATATATGCCTGCACCAGTGATGTTTTCCCACAGAATTCTCAGAGAGATGGCTCGCCAAAGAAAAGAGCTTGGTGTGTCTTGGTTACGCCCCGATGTAAAAAGCCAAGTGGCTTTAGAATATAATGGTGATGAAATTACTGGAATCAAAAATGTGGTAGTTTCTACACAGCACGCTGCTTCTGCTTCTTTAGACGACATTAGGACGTTTTGTATAGATGAAGTCATCAAGAAAGTGCTTCCAGAAAATTTAATTAAAGCCGATACCGAATTTTTAATTAATCCAACTGGAAAATTTGTCATAGGCGGTCCACAAGGCGATGCAGGGTTAACCGGTAGAAAAATTATTGTCGATACTTATGGAGGTTGGGCACGGCATGGAGGAGGCGCGTTTTCTGGAAAAGATCCTTCAAAAGTCGATCGTTCTGCTGCCTATTTTACTCGTTGGGTGGCTAAAAATATCGTAGCTGCCGGATTAGCGGATTCTTGTGAGTTGGAAGTGGCATATGCAATAGGCCATCCATATCCAACAAGTATTCATATTGATACATTTGGAACACACACGGTAGAAGAAGCAAAAATAGTGTCTGCAATCCAAGAGGTATTTGATTTTAAACCAGCTTCAATTATTTCACAGTTGGATTTATTGAATCCGATTTATAAAGGCTCCACCCATTATGGACATTTTGGTAAAGAAGATTTGCCATGGGAAGGCCTTTCCAAAGTAGAAGCACTCAAGCAACACCTATAATTTTAACAATTAGAAAAATATGACAACAAAGACAGAGACCGTAACGGATACAAGTGTAGCCTATAAAATTAAAGATATCGCTCTAGCTGAGTTTGGACAAAAAGAGGTGCATATTGCTCAACATGAAATGCCTGGATTAATGGCCACACGTGAAAAGTATGCTCAAGAAAAACCTTTGAATGGTGTACGTATCATGGGTAGTTTACACATGACGATTCAAACCGCAGTTTTAATTGAGACTCTAAAGGAGCTAGGGGCAGATGTTCGTTGGTGTTCCTGTAATATTTTTTCAACTCAGGACCATGCGGCAGCTTATGTGGCTAAATATTTAAATGTTCCTGTGTTTGCTTGGAAAGGTGAAACTTTAGAAGAATATTGGTGGTGCACTTTGCAGGCATTGACTTGGCCAGATGGTCGTGGGCCTGAATTGATTGTGGATGATGGTGGTGATGCTACTTTACTTATCCATAAAGGGTACGAACTAGAGCACGGAGATAAGTGGGTTGATTCTGATTCTGATAATATGGAGGAAGCCGTGATTAAAAACCTTCTAAAAAATGTTCATAAAAAAGAAACGAATCATTGGACAGAAGTGGTCAAAGACTGGAAAGGTGTTTCTGAAGAGACCACAACGGGAGTCCATCGCCTTTATGAAATGCACAATGCCGGCCGCTTACTTGTGCCTGCAATCAACGTGAATGATTCAGTGACTAAAGCTAAATTTGATAATTTATACGGATGTCGTGAATCTTTAATTGATGGCATTAAGCGAGCTACAGACGTAATGATCGCAGGTAAAGTGGGCGTTGTCTGTGGCTACGGAGATGTTGGAAAAGGATGTGCTGCTGCCCTTAAAGGGATGGGTGCTCAAGTTGTAGTCACCGAGGTTGATCCTATTTGTGCTTTGCAAGCAGCAATGGAAGGCTATCGAGTATTAACGGTTGAAGATACCTTAGGGTGGGGTGATATCTATGTCACTACTACTGGAAATTTTGGCATCATCACTGCAGAACATATGAGCCAAATGAAAGACCAAGCAATCGTTTGTAATATTGGACACTTCGATAATGAAATCGAAGTCGATGCACTGAATGACACTCCTGGTGTTGAGGTGACAGAGATAAAATCTGATGAACAAGGAGCGGTTGATAAATATACTTTTCCGAGTGGAAACTCAATTTACATGTTAGCTAAAGGTCGACTCGTCAACTTAGGTTGTGCGACAGGACACCCGTCTTTTGTCATGTCCAATAGCTTTACCAACCAAGCTTTAGCGCAGATTGAATTATGGAAGCAAGTTGAGAAATACACTCCTGGGGTGTATCTGCTTCCTAAAGATATTGATGAAGAGGTGGCTCGCTTGCATCTAGAAAAGATTGGCTGTAAGCTAACAGTACTGAGTGAGAAACAAGCTAAGTATATCGGTGTCAGCACCAAGGGTCCCTTTAAGCCTGATCGCTATCGCTATTAAAAAGGGCTAGAAAGTCATTCACCATCGTATAAAATGCGGGTACAAGTAGCAGCGTTATAAAAGTGGCGAATAAGACTCCAAAGCTTAGCGATATGGCCATAGGAATTAAAAACTGTGCCTGAAGACTGGTTTCAAATAAAATCGGGAGCAGCCCAGCAAAAGTGGTTAAAGAAGTGAGTAATATGGGTCGGAAACGTGCGACTCCTGATTCTTCAATAGCTTCTTTGATGCCGATACCTTCAAGGCGTTTTTTATTGATGTAGTCAATCATGACTAAGCTATCGTTAACAACAACCCCAGTCAGAGCCACAAAGCCAAGAATCGATAAAATACTCACTGGTTGATTGAGAATAAAATGGCCACCAATTGCACCAATCAGTCCAAAAGGTATCACAGACATAACTATAATAGGCTGAATGTAAGACTTTAAAGGAATGGCCAATAAGGCATAAATAATAAACAAAGCGAGTAAGGTCTTTTGTATAAGGCTGCTAAAGATGTCTGATTGTTCTCTCGCTTCTCCTTCAAACGACCATTTTATTTCTGGATAAGTTTCTAAGATTTTATCGATAGACCCTTTCTCGTTTTTATTGCCCATTAAATCAGCACGGATCAGCTCTAAATTTGCTTTTGATTTATCGGCATCGGCAGTAATGTTGATAACTCTCCTTTGATCGATTCTTCGAATGGATGAAAAGCCTTCTTCAATTGAATAGTCTGCTACTGTATTTAAAGGCACTTTTTCTCCAGAAGGAATTTGGATGAGTAAGCTATCTAAGTCTTGAGAACGAATACTTTCATTTTTAGGATAGCGTACTTTCACTTTAATATC
>JAQCDT010000109.1 GCA_027620575.1 Verrucomicrobiota bacterium | reverse complement strand
AAAAAAGACTTTTTATCTGGATTTACTAAATTATCGAACTTTACTTGATCAAAAACAAAACCTGTTCTCAATTTTGGACTTTGATTGATAAATTCCGTGAGAGTATTCAAAGTCTCTGACGAACTTACTAGGTTTTCATATGTGATTAGTAGTATATTACTTGGGTGTTCCTTACTAATCTCAAGCAAATTTGTATAGAATTGAATGTATTTATCTAGGTTTTGAATAATAAATTTTTCATAATCTATTGATTCGTTTTTAAGATGGGAAATATTAAGATTTACAAAACTGTAAACTGTTGCAAAAGGATCACGAATTAAGCTAATAATTGGCAATCCTGTATAAATTGGAACACCATGAATACCGTTAGGGCATGGATTTACATAAATTGGTTGAGGTTTTCCAAGTGAGAGATCGTGAAGTCTTAGTGCATATAACGCATTGGGGTTTAATTCATCCGATCTTTTTTGATATTCTAAAGTATGATAACACTCCGAATCAAAAAGAATCAAATCGTATAGTCCAGTTAGACAATGGAAGAAAAAGTGAGATCCAACTCTTGGAAATGCAAAATAATGAAATTGCTTATTATATTCTTCTTTAAACATAAACAAAAACTCATGTTAACTTGGTTATCTGACAACTCGTTTCCAGAAAAATATCACCACTCCACAAATTGTCATCAGGCTTTTTTTTAATGATTGAAAAAGTCAGAACATCATGAAGATAAATCAGAGGTGATTTAAAAGTTGTACCTGTAAAATTTTTTTCAACTTCCGAGGCAACTCCTAAACTTACCGAATACTTACCTGTGTTCAATTTTTGATCCCTAATTTGAAAAACATAACTTGCAGCATCATTGACCTTAAAATTCTCCCCTATTTTGTGCAATGAATTTGTATTTATACCAAATATAATTTTCCCGTTTTGATCCTTAATTTGAAATCCACAGTGAACATCGATCAGGGGTTTTTTGAAAAGAATTGAAAATTCCAAAAAAATTGATTCAGAAAAAGTAAAAGTATTAGATAAATCTCCATTACTCTTAAAGGCTTTAGTATTAATTAATTCAACACAATTAATATCAAATGAGGTAGCCTTTTTCGGCAGTTTATCTCCTGTGTTTTCAAATTTTATTTTATTCTCAAGGCATCTTTTTTGAAAAAACTCGATCCCTTCTTTTGCACTCCCCCAAAAGATATTTTTACCTTTCTCAAGCACGAGTACTTGATCACAATATTCCAAGATTAAGTTTGGAGAATGTGAGACTAAAATAAGAGACAATCCATTCTCCAAAAGTTGAGTGATTTTTCTGTAACATTTTTGCTGAAAAAGAAAATCACCTACGGCTAATGATTCATCGACTATTATTAAATCAGCTGAAGAATGCACTGCTATAGAAAATGCTAACCTCATAACCATTCCAGATGAATAGGTTCTAAGCGGAAAATCAACTTTTTCACCCAACTCCGAAAATGTAATTACCTCATCAATCAATTCGGGCATTTCCTTTTTCTTATATCCTAAAAGGCTTGCATATAAATAAAGGTTCTCACGACCAGTAAAATCAATATTAAAACCAGCTCCGAGTTCTAACAGTGCTATAACTTTGCCGTTAACCTCTATATCACCACTTGTTTGTCTCAATGTCTTTGCCAATATTTGTAAAAGTGTACTTTTACCGGCTCCATTTAGACCCAACAAACCAACAGATTGTCCTTTTCGTACTTTAAATGAAACTTCGGAAAGTGGTGCAAACCCACTATCAAAGGACCTTAACTTGGGACTCTTTTTTTTTATTAGCTCAGAAAATAAGCTAAATTTTGAATTATACACTTTAGTAACTTTCTGTATAGAAACTATGTAATCACTCTTCGTCATTAGTGAAAACAAAAACTATTGAAAGCACAACTGTTTAAGTCCAAATATTTAGCATTACTGAGCATTAAGCTCAAAACTAAAACTAAGAAATAAAAGCTACTGCAGCGAGAGTTGCCATTCTGGGGCAACAGTGGTGAAGATAAAGCCTTCAGTTAGTGCATTACCGGTCATATACCAAACTCCCCTGCGACCCGTATTGTCCTGCTCTATCAACATATCAGGTGTACCATTACCATCAAAGTCTTTTACTCCACGGATTCTCCACTCTTGTCTGAAAGTCAAAAAAGTATCCTCTGAAGATTTGGTAGTTCCATTCATGTACCAAATTTTTCTTTGCATTTGAGCATCATAAGCTGTGCTTGATGTAATCTCTTCAGCAACAATATCAGTTTGCCCATCAGAATTGAAGTCACCGCATCCTACTATTCTGTAGTTAACATCAGTTGTAAAAGTCACACCACTTGAAACAGATAAGGTGCCACTGTTTAATGCCATAATCCAAACCCCTTTGGCTCCGGTTATTGTATTTTCAACTAAAATGTCAGGTGTAGAATCTCCCCCAAAATCTCCAGACCCCACCATTCTCCAATCCGTAGCTATTGTAGTAAAAATTGTACTTGTCAATTTACTTAATGAACTAACTGACCAAATTGCTCGTGCACCTGTACTCACATTGTCTGCTAAAATTTCTAAAGTCCCATCTCCATCGTAATCAATCAGACCACGCATTTTCCAGCTACTTTCAGCTCCGGTCGTCCCTGCAGGCAGGAAATCACGATTTAGATTTAAATAGGCATATGTTTGACCGTGTGATTTGGTACCATCCTGATTACCTAAATTCAGAATAATTACCTTTCCGGAAGTTGAGTTAACGAAAACTGAATCGATACTCCCATCACCATTAAAGTCACCGCTGCAACCAGTTGCCCACTCTGGTAGTAGTGTCGTGTAAACAAAGCCTTCACGAATTGATGTTCCAGTCATGTACCATACCCCTTTTCTTCCAGTGGTTTGTTCGACCATTATATCAATGCTCCCGTCATTATCGAAATCACCGATTCCCTGCATACTCCACTCTTGAGCAAACGAAAGAAAAACTGATGAGGAACTTTTTGTAGCACCAGTCATAATCCAAATTTCTCTACTCACTACGGTAAGAGGATCGCTGCTAGTTGTTGATTGTTCAACAAGAATGTCTGCCTGAGAATCACCATTGAAATCAGCTGCTCCAACAATACGGTAACCTGTATTTGTTTCAATGTTAACAGTTGAACCGGCAGACAAGCTACTACCTGATCCACTAAGAAAAATTATACTTTTAAGTCCAGAAGAAATATCATCAAGAAGTAGATCTAGTATACCATCACCATTGAAATCAGCAATTCCTGATACTGAAGTAGTAGTGGCAGTTGTTGTAAGCGTTTGAGTTGAAGATAATGCGTTGCCGTTCATAAACCAAACATTGACTGCCCCTGTGCTTGAATCTTGTGCAATCATATCGACATTACCATCGCCATTAAAATCACCCGAACCAACTACTTGTATCGAAGTAGAAAAGGTTCCAACTGAAGCACCTCCTGTAAGCAAAACATCTTCTTCCATAAACTCCCTGTAGTTTCCACGCATTCTCCAAGCTGCCCTAGCTCCTGTAACAGTGTTTTCTACCAATACATCCAAATTAGAAAAGTTATATTTATCCTCTGGCGGTGTACGATTTGAATCGCTGGTAGAAGGTTCACCGGTTGGGGGGTCTCCAGGATCATCGGATGGTGCAGTATTGAGTAATGGTGTCCAATTATCATCTGAAAATGGTGTACCAGCATTAGAATTGCGTATGCTAATGTAGCTGACGCCATCTTTAACCACAATAGCTGGGTGGGTGTACCCAAGATCTTGATTCCATTGCTGAAATGCAAACAGAGATGGCAATATAATTAAGCAAATAAGGGGTAAAGAAAACAGTTTCATGGCTTTTGTAATAATGTGCATCTTAAATTGTTTTTTAGCAAGTTGTTAGAATCTTAGTCTAAATAGGAACCTCCGTTTGCTTCGTAATCATAGAAGCCATTTTTTGGATGGAAGTATAGCCAGCGCCCAAGACTAAAGGAATAGAAGTGAGATTTGGTATCATCACTTTCGACAAAATAATCTGCACCAGTCCATAACCAACCACGGGTGGTGTGATTAAACCAATAATTCCCGGCAGCATCCGTTTTCACCCACATCCAGCCGAGTTTCTCTTCCACATGGAATACCCAGTCTGGCTTATCGGCAGAGGCATCGAAGAAGTAACCCAACCAATCGGACTGGTACCAATTATCATACCCAGTAAGAGATGAGGTATTGGCATCTGAAACTAAGTCAGATTGAGCGGTTTGTCCGACCAATGAATTCACCGTGAAGTGATCTGTGGTCATGGTAAGCTTTCCGCTTTGCTGGTCAAAAGTACTGGTCTTTGCTTTCGCCCATGCTTTCTTGGTTGGGGAATAATACATCCCTTCAAGCGTATCCAAATCTATGCCCTTTTTACGAAATGACTCCACATCCACAGGAATACGAATCACAACATCTTTCTTAAAGTTTCCTTCGATCTCTTTTCCTTTATCATC
>JAQCDT010000108.1 GCA_027620575.1 Verrucomicrobiota bacterium | reverse complement strand
CCTCTTCATATAGTTTTTCTCCTGACTTCAGTCCCGTATATTCTATATCAATATCCACATTTTCCTTAAACCCACTTAATGCGATCATTTGTCGAGCTAGCTCAGCAATTTTAATCGGCTCACCCATGTCTAAAACAAAAATTTCTCCTCCGACTCCCTGTGTCGCTGATTCAAGAACCAAACCAATCGCCTCACTGACTGTCATAAAATATCGAGTGACTTCAGGATCGGTCACAGTCAGTGGACCCCCTTTTTCAATTTGAGCTTTGAAAATATTGATAACACTACCTGAAGAGCCTAAAACATTGCCAAATCGCACAGCCATAAACCTTGTTCGATTTCCATCCCTAACTTGAATTTTTTGCATAGCGATCTCGGCAAGACGCTTACTCACTCCCATGACGCTTGTAGGATTGATAGCCTTATCAGTAGATATAAAAATAAATCGACCCACCGATAATTCAGACGCCAATTGCATCAACTTTATTGAAGCGAAAAAATTATTCCGCAAGGCTTCTTCTGGCTGATCTTCCATTAAGTTTACATGCTTATGAGCAGCAGCATGAAAAATAATAGTTGGTTTAAAATCACTCAAGTGGTGCTTTAAATAATCACTTTGTGTGATATCTAAAATACACGTTTTGACTAGATCCTTCAGTGAATGATTCTCTAACAGTGCAAACTTTAAGTCAAAGATAGCGAGTTCCGATTTATCGACACATAAAAGTGCCTCTGGATCATGCTCCAAAATTTGAGCCACTAATTCTCGGCCGATACTACCACCTGCCCCAGTAATCAATACTCTCTGTCCTGTAAGCATTTGGCGGATAGTATCATAATTCAAATCAACTGTTTCTCGTCCTAATAAATCTTTGAGCTCTATGGGTCTGATTTGAGTAGCCGTTGCACGTCCACTGACTAGGTCGGTCAATGCAGGCACGATGTCTACCTCAAGACCTATGCTTCTTGCAGTTTCCGCTACCTCCCTAATACGCTTAGACGGTGCAGAAGGAAAAGCAATGATCACTTTTTTAATGCGATAACGAGCGGCCACCTTTTCTAAACCATCCACTGTATCGACCACCGGAATACCATTCAATAATCGTCCGATTTTATTTTTTGAATCATCAAGGTACACGATTGGCTTCATTCCAAGTAATCTTTGCTTGGACAAAAGATCTGCACCGATGACCGCACCGACTTCTCCAGCACCTATAATCGCGACATAGTCGTACTCTTTAATCCCTGATAACCAATTTGCAAAATTCTCCCCAGTGTACACTCGCAAAAATATTCGCACACCCGATAGCATGATGAAATATAATAATAAATTAGTAATGATAACCGAACGTGGCGGGATTCCATCACCATCATACATATACCACAGGAAAAGCACATACAGGGCACTCAAAAGTAACCCCACAAACAAACGGAACAAATCTGGTAAACGAAATTGTGAAAAAACAGATTCAAACTGCCCAAAGGCGAAAAGAAAAGCGATCTGAATTCCTATATACCATAAATAAGCCGAATTTCTTCCTTCAATAAAATCAGCGGGTATTTGAAAATCAAATCGCAATAAATAAGCAATGGATAAACTAAGAAACGCTAAAGCAACATAGGTAATAAATATCGCAGCAAATTTTATATTTAGGAATGGCTGTAGCAGTTTCATTGAAAATTATTTGAGTGCATTGCTCAGTGTTGAAATGACTTTTTCTCGATCTTTATCGGATAAACTAGAGCCGCTAGGCAAACACAGTCCATCCTGAAATAGCCGCTCTGAAACTGCCCCTCCAAACATTTGTTTTTCCTGAAATACTTTCTGCAAATGGAGGGGCTTCCAAGTAGGTCGAACTTCAATCGAAGCTTGATCACAAATTACAATCAAGTCGTCTCGGCTTACTTTTGTTTTCGAACCATCCAATATCATACAGCTTAACCAGTAATTTGGAATACCCTCACTGGATATCGGCATAAAAGAAATTCCAGGTAGATGACCCATTGATTGAGCATAGGCTTCAAAATGTTTTTTTCGAATGGCGATCCTATTATCCAAATCAGTTAATTGGCTACGTCCTAAGGCTGCTAAAAGGTTGCTTAGACGATAATTGTACCCAATTGCTTTATGTTCATAGTGTAAGACAGGTTCTCGAGCCTGCTGAGAAAAATAACGCGCTTTCTCCACCAATGCTTGATCATTTCCCAAAAGCATCCCGCCTCCTGAAGTTGTAATGATTTTATTCCCATTAAAGGATAAGAAAGAAAGGTCACCAAAAGATCCAGCAGGCTTGCCTTGATAAGTCGCACCCAAAGATTCTGCAGCATCTTCAATTAATGGAATTTGGTGTGCGTTACAAATTGAAAGAATTGAATCCATTTTTGCACATTGCCCATAAATCTGAACAACGATCACTGCCTTCGGTTTATTTCCTTCTGCAAGCAAGGCTTCGATAGCACTTTCTAATAAGTCTGGATCCATATTCCAAGTATCTGTCTCGCTATCTACAAAGATCGGTTCGGCGCCACAATAACTGATGGGGAATGCACAACCTGCAAAGGTTAAGCTTGGACATATCACCCGATCACCAGGCTGAATATCCAAAGCTAACAAAGCCAAATGTAAGGCAGATGTTCCAGAATTCACCGCACAGGCATAATTACGATTGAGTCGCTGGGCTACTTCATCTTCAAAAGCATCAAGGTCTGGGCCAACTGGTGCTACCCAGCCCGAATCAAATGCAGATTCGATAGCAGATCGATCTTTCTGATTAATATCTGGAGGAGATAGATAAATACGGCTCATACGATATGCCCATAGATTGATTTAAATCTTAGAAGAATCGACAAAAAAAACGCATTGTTTGCAACAAGGCGTTTTCGTTAAAGTCGTATTAAAATACAGAGTTAGTCTTTTTGGGCTTCTTCATCTACATCCGACTCTGCGACTTCGGCTTCTGCTTCAGATGCTTCAGAAGTCTCTTCTGCTGCCTCCGCTTCCGTAGTTTCAGCTTCAGTGACTTCTTCAACTTCTGGCTCAGCTTTTGCTTCTGCTTTGGTTTCAGACTTAGCCGCTTTTTTCTTAGGACGCTTTGGATAACCTTCATCATTGGCATCGATCAATTCGATCAATCCCATTTCAGCGGCATCACCCACACGCTGACCTAATTTATAAATACGAGTATAGCCACCCGCTCGATTTGAAAATTCAGATACTTTTGTATCAAATAATTCGGCAACGGCTTTCTTGTCTCTCACTCGAGCAATTGCCAATCGACGAAAGTGCAATTTTCTTGCCGCATCATTCGCTTGGTCGGCTTTTTTAGCAAGTGTGATAATTTTCTCAATAAAGGGACGCAATGCTTTAGCTTTAGCTAAAGTAGTCTTGATGCGTCCATGCGTAATGAGTGCAACGGATAGGTTGCCCAACATTGCAGAACGATGAGAACTAGAGACGCCTAAAATATGTCTTCTTTTACTGTGACGCATGATCGTTTAAATTATTGGATTATAGGGTTACAGTTCAATTGGGTTGTCGAGTAAGCGTTCGTCAATTTTCATTCCTAAGGACAAGCCGAGTTGCTCTAGTTTATCCTTAATTTCATTCAATGACTTTTTACCGAAGTTACGATATTTAAGCATTTCTTGCTCGGACTTCATGGCTAATTCACCCACTGTTGTGATGTTTGCATTGTTCAAGCAGTTTGCCGCACGTACAGAAAGCTCAATTTCATTCACGCTCATATTAAGAAGCTTACGTAAACGATTTTGTTCTTCACTTATTTCCTTAGTTTCATTTTCGAACTCTATCGCTTCATCTGATAATTGCTCAAAAACTTCTAAGTGATGCTTTAAAATCGCTGAACTTTGCTTGATCGCTTCATCTGGAGTGATTCTTCCATCTGTAGTCACTTCAAGAATGAGTTTATCGTAATCGAGTTCTTGCCCGACACGTGTATTTTCGACTGAATATTTTACAAGTTTTACTGGACTGAACAAAGAATCAATAGGAATCACTCCGATTGGCTGATCCTCTTTCTTGTTATCTTCACCAGGGCAATAACCACGTCCTACACGAACTTCAAGTTCTGCAAAAAAGCGTTGTTTCTTATTTAAGTTACAAATGACATGCTCTGGATTCACGACAGAAATACCATTTGCGAGTTGAATATCGCCCGCTGTAACAGCGCCGTCTTTTTCGACATCAATGATTAAGTTGACTGTATCTCTGCCTTCAGCAACGAACAAAATCTTTTTTAGATTCAGCACAACATCAGTCACATCTTCTACGATCCCTTCGATGCTTTGAAATTCATGCTGCACTCCTTCAATTTTCACTGATGAGATTGCTGCACCTTCGATAGAGCTTAATAATACTCGGCGTAGAGCATTCCCGATAGTATGTCCATAACCTGATTCAAATGGCTCTGCTTGAAAGACAGCAAATGTATCTGTTGATGAATCGTCCCCTTTGGATAGACGATTTGGTAATTCAAATTTCCCTAAACGTTTCGGCATAATAATAAATTGTTATATAAATGTAAGTTAAA
>JAQCDT010000107.1 GCA_027620575.1 Verrucomicrobiota bacterium | reverse complement strand
TTTAACCATTACAGTATCGGGTTTCAGTAAAACATTTTCCATGACAGGTTGGCGTTTAGGAACATTGGTCGCTCCTCTTGAGATTGCAAAAGCGGTGGGCAGTTTACAAAGTCAGACTTCTTCGAATGCTACGACTTTTGCTCAATATGGTGCGCTAGCTGCATTAGAAAATTGGGATCAATCACTTTCTGCAGTACACGATATGTTAAAGCATTTTGATCGTCGCCGTATTATGCTTTTAGAGGGTTTAAATGCGATCTCTGGAATCGAGTGCAATCGATCTAAAGGAGCCTTTTATTTATTTCCTCGTTTAAAAAGCTTAGGGATGAGCAGTTTGGAATTTGCCGATAAATTATTAGAGGATAAAAAAGTAGCGGTTGTTCCAGGTGAAGCTTTTGGGGCACCGGGATATATGCGTTTGAGTTATGCAACTTCAGATGAAGTGATTATTGAAGGGCTGAAACGCTTAAATGAGTTTTGCTCGCATCTTAAAGGATAAAACAGTTTTATGAATACAGGGGAAAAAATCATATACACAATTACGGATGAGGCACCTGCCTTGGCCACTTTTTCTTTATTGCCAATTATACAGGCCTTTACCAAGAAGGCAGGCATCCAAGTTGAGACTCGTGATATATCTTTGGCGGCCAGAGTATTATCTCAGTTTCCAGATTGTTTATCTTCTGAACAAAAACAAAGTGATGATCTTTTAGAATTAGGTGAACTCGCTAAATTACCAGAAGCGAATATTATCAAGTTGCCTAATATCTCTGCATCAATTCCTCAATTGAAAGATTGTATCAATGAGTTACAGGCAAAGGGTTATGCGATTCCTGATTATCCAGAAAATCCGGACAGTGCTGAGGCGATTGAAATCAAAAAACGCTACGATAGTGTAAAAGGAAGTGCCGTGAATCCCGTGTTAAGGGAAGGCAATTCGGATAGACGTTGTTCCCCCGCAGTGAAAGCTTATGCAAAAGCCCATCCACATTCTATGGGTGCTTGGGATTCAGATATTCGTTCGAAAGTTTCAAGTATGAGCACAGGTGATTTTTTTGAAAATGAGCAATCGGTCACTTTTGAGGATGATGAGACAGTTTCTATACAACTGCACGCAAATGATGGTGAAGTCATCACGCTGAAAGAATCCTTGAATTTGATAAAGGGTGAGGTACTCGATGCCAGTTTTATGAGTATAGCAAAGCTGAGAGCGTTTCTCAAGGAAGCCATTAACTTATCCAAAGAAGAAGGTCTGTTGTTTTCGTTACATATGAAAGCAACAATGATGAAAGTTTCTGATCCGATTATTTTTGGTCATGCGGTATCGGTTTATTTTGAATCAGTTTTTAGCCAATACAGTGAGCTATTTGAATCTTTAGGCGTAAACGAGAGAAATGGTTTAGGTGATGTTTTGACTCGTCTAGAAAATGCCGAAGATAAGAATGCAGTCACTGATGCAATTGCAGTAGCATTAGAAGAAGGGCCAGACATTGCTATGGTGAATTCGGATAAAGGGATCACTAATTTACATGTGCCTAGTGATGTCATCATTGATGCATCGATGCCTGCAGCGATTCGAACTTCTGGCAAGATGTGGAATCCAGCGGGCGAATTACAAGATACTAATTTCGTCATACCCGATCGTTGTTATGCGGGAGTCTATGGTGAGACAATTCGTTTAAGGAAAATGGTGCCTTTGATCCCAAAACAATGGGCACAGTTTCTAATGTGGGTTTAATGGCTAAGAAAGCAGAAGAATATGGTTCACACGACAAAACATTTGAAATAGCCAAAGAGGGTGTCGTTAAGATCGTGAATACCTCAGGCGAAACTATTTTAGAACATAGTGTCTCTAAGGGAGATATTTGGAGAGCTTGCCAAGTGAAGGATGCCGTTGTAAAAAATTGGGTTGAGCTTGCAGTGGAACGTTCAAGGGATACAGGTGCACCTGCGATTTTTTGGTTGAATTCGGAGCGAGCACATGATGCCGAACTGATTAAAAAAGTAGAACAGTATCTTTCTGGCCTGAATACCGATGGCTTAGAAGTGAAGATTTTAGAACCCGTAGAAGCGACTCGCTACACTTTAGAAAGAATACAAGTAGGTAAAGATACGATTTCTGTGACTGGTAATGTTTTACGTGATTATTTAACCGATCTTTTCCCAATTTTAGAATTAGGTACGAGTGCTAAGATGTTATCAATTGTTCCACTCATGAATGGTGGTGGTTTATTTGAAACAGGTGCAGGTGGCTCTGCCCCCAAACATGTTCAACAATTCACTCAAGAAAATCACCTGCGCTGGGATTCTTTGGGCGAATTTTTAGCCTTAGGAGTTTCACTTCAGCATTTGGCCAAAACCTTTAGCAATGATGAAGCAGCTGTCCTAGCTTCTGCTTTAGACCAAGCCATTGAAAAATTTTTAATGGAAAATCGATCACCGTCTCGAAGAGCGGGTGAGTTGGATAACCGAGGTAGTCACTTTTATTTGGCCTTATATTGGGCGGAAGCGATGAAGTCACAGACCGCTTCACCTGAATTAGCCAATTCCTTTTTGCCACTATACGAGAGTCTTAATGAAGCCAGTGAATCAATTATTAGCGATTTAAATGCAGTACAATCTAATGCCGTTGATCTCGGGGGTTATTTTCAGCCGAATGAATCTCTTGCATCCAAAGCAATGCGACCATGCGATTCATTTAATACTTTAATTGATACCTTTTAAGCCTAGCTAGATTTGGCAATACTTTGTATATCCTTACCACTTGGCTTTTGATAAACGCGTAAGTTGAACTTGTGAATTATTGAATAAAGGTGATCAAATATATCACTTTGAATCGACTCATAAGCAATCCAATTAGTCGTCGCAGAATAGGTACATATTTCAACGGGTATGCCCCCTTCGGTTGGCTCTAATTGTCTGACAATTAAAGTTAATTCGCTATTAACATTTGGATTATTTTTCAAATATTCAAGGCAATAGGCTCTGAAGGTGCCTATATTAGTAAGTTGTCGATGGATATGTGTCTTCTTGAATGAATGAGCGGAGTCTGAAGAGTTGTAGTTTGCTAGTTCTTCTTGTTTGTCTTTTAGATAATTAGTTAAGAGCGGTAATTGAGTTAATTGATCTAATAATTCGCTATTAACAAAATCGATGGAATTAGCATCAATCAAAATAGAACGTTTAATCCTTCTTCCAGCAGATTGACCCATCTGTCTCCAATTTTTAAAAGAATCGCTTATTAAGGTCTGCATGGGAATTGAAGAAATCGTTTGGTCCCAATTTTCAACCTTCAATGTGGTCAATGTTAAATCTTTGACAGTTCCATTTGCATTGTGGCTCGGGGTTTTGATCCAATCTCCAATTTGAATTAAGTTGTTTGCGGATACTTGTACGCCTGCAACTAATCCTAAGAGCGGATCTTTAAAGACTATCAAAAGAACCGCAGTCAAGGCACCGAGTCCTGAGATGAAAAACAAAGGAGATTTATCTAATACAACAGATAGAATAAATATGACTCCGAAGAAATAAAGAATCAGTTTAAGTGCCTGAATTAAACTTTTTGAAGGTAATTTTTCAGCGTATTTTGATTGATTGAAAAGAGTGCTAGAAAAATTCAAGAGTGCATCAAAAATAGAGACTATAGAAATGATAATAAGAATATATAGAATACTCTCATTGGTTTTATATATCGCCGCTTCTGAGAAAAATAAGCTCTTGTTGATTTGATGAGACAAGGTGAATATTATCAACTGTAAGACACGATGGGGAATCCGATGCTCTATTAATAAATCATCAATATTTGTTTCGGTCTTACTAATAAGCTTAGAGATAAGACTGAGGATAATATACTTACCGATTAAAAATAAGATATATCCAACCACCAATAAAATGATGATGGTGATCATATGAAGAATTAAATTATTGAGCCAGCCTACAGCAATTTGAGCTTCCAGCCAATTTTTTAGAGTTTCAATCATCTATTGCATTATTGAATGATTGCTCGATTTTACAATAAGATTTAACGGACGCTTTTAATTATTTTTCGTATCATTTTCATCAAGATCACCGAGCAGTTTCTTGTGCAAAATCAACTTTTCTCTTTCGCTTTTTAAAAATTTTAAAAAGATTTCATAGCGTTGTTTAATCGAAATGGTCTCTAATAAATTTTGCTTTAATTTACCTGTAGGGCATAAACTAGCAATGGCCACATCCAGTACATTTTCGGAGTCATCGAGATTAGCTAAAAAAGGTAGTATATCTTCTGGAAGATTCGGATCTAGTTGAAGTAGACTTTCTATCGAATCAATTAAGGTGGGTTTAATCGCTTTATAATCATTTGTGCCCTGAGTATTTTCAGAAGGCATATATTCAATATTTGCTAATGGGTAAGGGCGATCCCAGCTTACTGAGAGCAATTGCACTCGAGCCATGCCTTGAAGAATTAAATGAGCGGTACCATCAGGATTTTTTCGGCAGGCTCTAACCACACCAATACCTGCAATCAATTTTTTGGCTTCATCTTGATTTTTATTAGAAGCTGCTTCCGAGCTTTCAGACTCTGT
>JAQCDT010000106.1 GCA_027620575.1 Verrucomicrobiota bacterium | reverse complement strand
AGGTTTACTCAATGTGACTTCTTACAATAGAGACTATGTCATTTTTGTATTCATTCAATCCATGACTACCTTCTAAAATTTTATAATGAACAATGCTCTGGTTTAAGTAGGGATATGCCTTAATATTAACATTTATAGTGTTAAGTCCATTTCCAGATAAAATCTCACCTGAGTATCCTTTGGCTTTAGCAAAGTAAAAGATACTTTCATGTGCATCAAAAAATGTTCTATTGAGCCATGTTACCATTCCGCCTTCATATGGAATTACAGTATCATCAGTACCATGAAAGCTAATTATCTTAGCCCGATTAGGAAGCGTCTTTTCAATAATGTATTCATCGCTTGGATATTCATTATACCAAAATTTTCCATCTCGGTATTGATCCGTGGTAAGCTGTGTTACCAAATGAATGGCGTGATTAAATGTATCTTCAGGCAATTCAACTAATGCCTTCAAAGTTAATCCTGCACCATTTGAAACTCCAAATAAAGTTATCTTTTCTGAATCGACATTTGAGTAAGATTTTAATTGTGAAATTATGGCATCTAAAAACCCTATATCGTCTGCTTTTGTTGGCTCATTTTTAATATTCCATTTATTTTGATACCCATCCATGCCTACTTTAATGTACTCTTCAAAATTATTACTGTATTGAGTGAGCATGTTACTACCGCTTCCTCCTGCTCCATGCAAAAATATAATAACTGGATATTTTTCAGTACTTGAAACAGGTACTTGAACATGAGCTGTACGAGAAAAATTAGTTTCTTGTGACCATGTTTGTGTCAGAGTAAGGGTTGTGCTTTCTAAGGTGGGTGCGGGCTCATTAATAGGCTCAATCACTGCCCTGTAGAAAGAATTTGGTTCTTCAGACGAAACCGTTGAAGTATGAATGGAATTCCAATCATTTAAATTATTTGAACTTTCAATAGTAATCTTATAATCACTCCCCGATAAAGAAACAAGGGCAGTCAGCATAGGAAATACGAGTACAGATGCTGTAAGTATCTGCATTGCAAATATGATTAGAGAATAAATGATAATCTATTTTTTATGAATTTAAGGCTTGGTCCAAATCTTCGAGCAAATCGTCAATCGATTCAATACCCACAGATAAACGAACAAAATCAGGAGTCACACCAGTAGAGATTTGTTGCTCCTCATCAAGTTGTTGGTGAGTGGTTGTCGCAGGATGAATCGCCAAGGATTTTGCATCACCAATATTTGCTAAGTGGCTGAATAGTTTTAGGTTATCAATAAATGATTTCCCAGCTTCAATACCATCTTTGAGTCCAAAGCCCACTAGGGCACCATAATGACCTTTTTCAAAATATTTATTAGCTGCATCATGGTGTGGGCTATTTTTTAAGCCTGGATAGTTCACCCAACTGACTTTCGGATGATCATTCAGGTATTCAGCAACTTTCATCGCATTTTCACAATGTCTTTCCATTCTTAAAGGAAGTGTTTCCACCCCTTGTAAATGTAAGAATGAATTGAAAGGAGCTGCACAATTACCCATGTCACGCAAGAGCTGTAGGCGCATTTTCATAATGTATGCGATATTCGCTCCACCTGCAGGAGGGAAAGCCTTGAAAACATCCCAATGGACTAGACCATGGTAGCTTTCATCGGGTTCAGTATACATGCTGAAGCGACCGCTTCCCCAATCAAAATTTCCAGCATCGGTGACCATTCCACCAATACTTGTTCCATGCCCACCAATAAATTTGGTTAAGCTATTAATCACAACATTGGCACCATGTTCAATCGGTCGGCAAACTGCAGGAGATGACACTGTGTTATCAATCACAAGAGGGAGCTTTTCTTTTTTGCACAAAGCTGAAATCTCTTCAAATGGAAAAATGTTTAACTTAGGATTCCCTACAGTATCCCCATAAATCGCACGTGTTTTATCATCAATTAGAGCAGCGAAGGTTTCCGGATTTTCAGCATCGGCAAAACGTACCTCTATACCAAGCTTCGGTAGTGTGTGTTTGAATAAACTATAAGTGCCTCCGTATAACTGAGATGAAGAAACAATATTGTCGCCTGCTTCAGCTAAATTCAAAATTGCACTGGTAATGGCAGCTTGTCCGCTGGCGTGTCCGAGACTCGCAACACCACCTTCTAAGGCTGAGATTCTTTTTTCCAACACATCTGTCGTAGGATTCATTATACGAGTGTAGATATTGCCGAGTTCTTCGAGCCCAAATAACTTTGCGGCATGGTCGGTATCCCTAAACACATAGCTTGTTGTTTGGTAGATAGGAACAGCACGAGAATTTGTTTCATCAATATCGTGACCCGCATGAAGCGATAGTGTCCCAAGTCCTGGTTTTTTTGTTGAATCAGTCATAATGGCAAAAG
The DNA here is from genome assembly GCA_027620575.1 of Verrucomicrobiota bacterium. Classification (GTDB taxonomy): domain Bacteria; phylum Verrucomicrobiota; class Verrucomicrobiia; order Opitutales; family Coraliomargaritaceae. Next base: position 2,205 of record JAQCDT010000106.1, on the reverse strand, counting down.
ATTTAGAAATGTGTGATTAGAGTTTTTGAAATGGTGGGAGCTGCGGGATTCGAACCCACGACCTCTACCATGTCAAGGTAGCGCTCTAACCAACTGAGCTAAGCCCCCATAAAGAGTTAACATACAACGTGTAAATCTCTCACAATCAAGCATAATTTAAATGCTTCCCCAATGCTTTCCTTGGATCCATATGAACAAAATATGTTTTTTGCTAGACTTTATGAAAAATTCAGCCTCCTTTATAGGCTAATCTTTATATTGTTATGAACGAAGAAACCTTAATTATTTTAAAACCTGACTGCATGACTGCTGGGATTTGCGGTGCGGTGATCAGTCGATTTGAAGCTGAAGGCTTTGAAATTGCTGCGGCTAAAGTTAAGCAATTAGATGATGTATTATTAAAAGAACATTATGCACATGTTGCCGATTTGCCTTTTTTCCCCGAAATTGTTGCTTTCATGAGTAGTGTTCCTGTTTTAGTTTTACTTTTAAAAGGTGAGTCCGTGATTACTCGTGTGCGTGATTTACTCGGGCCAACAAATTCACTTGAGGCACCCAAGGGAACCATTCGTGGTGACCTCGGAACGGATAGAATGCGAAATGTCGTACATGCTTCGGACAGCCTAGAAAATGCGCTCATTGAAAAGAAACGTTTTTTCCCTGAGTTGTAGTCTTTCTTAATATTTTTTGTTTTGGTTAAAATTAAAACAGGTTTAGGTCTCGACAGCCATCGCTTTCACGAAGACCCATCCATTGAAAAGCCCTTTGTTTTAGGTGGGGTACATTTTGAAAGTGACCTTTCCCTGAAAGGGAATAGCGATGCCGATGTCATTCTACATGCGATTACAGATGCAATCAGTAGCATTACGGGCAATACAATTATTGGAGCCAAGGCGGATGAGCTTTGTCAGCAAGGGATTACCGACAGTCGTGAATATCTAAAATTGGCACTAGCGGATCTCGAAGAGTTCACTATTTCGCATGTCGCCATTGCATTAGAATGCCAACAACCCAAAATTGACCCTATGGTCGAGCCGATGCGAATTTCCATTGCAGAGCTTCTGGGAATCGCCTTTTCCGATGTCGGTATCACCGCAACAAGTGGAGAGGCATTGAGTGATGTGGGTCGTGGACTCGGCATTCACTGTACGGTGATTCTCACAGTAGTCTCTAAGTAATTAGAGTGAGTAATTAGAGTGCTTCCCTTTAATGCCTAACAGAAAAAGGGTATACAAGCAACTCGATCAATGCTCGAGTATTTCTACCTCATATCCATCAGGGTCGGTGATGAAAGCCATTTTTTTACCATCAACGAATTTTTCTCGCCAATTCGAGGGCCATAAATCGATGCTTAAATCCAAGGACTCCAAATACTCACAATAGGCAATGATATCATCCACTCGAATGCAGGTATGCACCAAATCTTCTGGAAATTCTACCTTGAAATCAGGTGAGTAGGTGAGCTCTAACTTGTGTTCTGAATCAGGAATTTTCAAATGGGCTAATTCATTGCCTGAAGGAGATTTATTAGTACGCCTTAAAACTTCAAAGCCACAGGTTTTGCAATACCAGTCGATGGAGGCTTCTAAATTAGAGACACGAATCCGTGTATGATCAAAAGTAACTTTCATGTGTCTAATCCTACAGTATTTAGGATAAGTACAAGACTTAAAGTGCCCTAACGATCGCTTTTGCCACGCCTTGTATCTCTAATTGATCCGAAGGGTGCAACTCAGGATAGTTTTTGTTTTCCGCCTTTAAATATGGTGGTTCGCCCGCTTTTTGAATCAATCGTTTCAAAGTCACTTCACCATCAATCAAAGCAGCTACGATATCACCATCCCTCGCTTCTTTAGGTTCAATAATCACACGATCACCATCAAAAATTTGAGCATCAATCATACTATCGCCTCGGACTTCTAGAGCAAATGACTGTTTTCGACTCGCATTGCTAAAGCCTGCATTTTGAATGTCCACTTGTAACTTACCAATCGCACCTGAGGACTCGACTCGATCGGGGTATCCAGCAGCAATCGCTCCGTACACTGGGATCTCAACCACTTCACTCGCATTGTCAGGGATCTCAGATTCAAAAGAGGCTTGTGGCTTATCTGGACGATTAATTCTAAAGGTGCGAGCTTGTCCAGGGATTCGCTCAATCGCTCCTTTGCGTTCGAGGGCTCTCAGGTGTCCCATCACCGCATT
>JAQCDT010000105.1 GCA_027620575.1 Verrucomicrobiota bacterium | reverse complement strand
TCGTCAGGATGCATTTTGTTTTTATTCAGTTGATTGGTATTTTCTGAATAATACACCGCTAATCGAAAATATCGAATGGAATAATCATTTATTTCTTTATTTTTTTTACGGGCTTCTTCATACAAAATAATTGGGTCTCGCCCTTTGAGATCGTATATTTCTTTGATTCCTAAATCGATTAAAGCTCGAGTCACCGCGATATCCATTTTTGGAATACGCATCAGGGACGACTGTAACGCCTCATAATCAACTTTCTTTTTTTTACCTAATGCTTTCGACTCCATCTTTGAGCGAGTAAGCTAGTATGATTTTTTTAAAACGCAAACATCCTTAAGTGTGACACTTATGGGCGAATGGGTAAGTGAGTATCCAATAAAGTGTCAATTTGTCTCTATATTAAGCATCTGATAAGTTGCAATTTTCGCATAAAAATTCTATTAATCTCTGTAAATCAGTAACTTAAGACTTTTATTGATTGTTTGGCATGGGGTTTGCATAAGAAAGTGTATGGGAAAAATTATAGGAATAGACTTAGGAACAACAAATTCATGTATCTCTGTGATGGAAGGTGGGGAACCAGTGGTTATACCCAATTCAGAAGGTGCTCGTACCACTCCATCCATTGTTGCATTTAGTAAAAACGGTGAGCGACTCGTTGGCCAATCGGCAAAACGCCAGGCAGTAACGAATCCTCAAAATACAATATTTTCATCCAAACGTTTAATCGGAAGAAAGTTTGCTGAAGTTAAAGAAGAAGCGAAAAGCTTACCTTATGCAGTCGTCGAAGGTAAAAATGGCGATGCTTACATTAAAGTGGAAGTGAGCGGAAAAGAAGAAGAATTCGCTCCCGAGCAAATTTCAGCGATGATTCTGCAAAAGCTTAAAGCAGATGCAGAAGCTTATCTTGGGGAGAAAGTCACTGAAGCTGTGATTACTGTGCCCGCTTATTTTAATGACGCACAAAGACAAGCCACTAAAGACGCAGGTCAAATTGCAGGATTGGATGTTAAGCGAATCATTAATGAGCCAACTGCAGCTGCTTTGGCTTATGGCTTAGATAAAGGAAGAGATGAAGTGATTGCGGTGTATGACCTTGGTGGTGGTACTTTCGATATCTCTATTTTGGAAATCGGTGACGGCGTATTTGAAGTTAAAGCAACTAACGGTGATACACACCTTGGTGGTGATAACTGGGACAGTGCTTTGATTGATTTCTTAATCGATGAATTTAAGAAAGAGAATGGAGTGGATCTCAGAACAGACAAGATGGCACTCCAACGCTTAAAAGAAGAATCTGAAAAAGCGAAAATTGCACTCTCTTCTTCTCAATCAACCGATATTAATCTTCCTTTTATTACCGCAGATGCTTCAGGACCCAAGCACCTGAATATTTCACTCAGCCGTTCTAAATTAGAGCAGATTTGTGATGGACTCTATCAAAGAACCATCGAGCCATTCAACAATTGCTTGAAAGATTCAGGGCTCAGTAATTCTGATATCAAGGAACTAGTGCTTGTCGGAGGTATGACACGTGCGCCTAAGGTTATCGAAATTGCTAAAGACTTAACGGGTAATGAACCTCATAAGGGAGTGAATCCAGATGAAGTGGTTTCTATTGGAGCTGCAATTCAAGGTGGAGTTCTTCAAGGCGATGTTCGTGATGTTTTATTGCTTGATGTGACACCATTGACTTTAGCAATTGAAACTGCTGGCGGTGTAGCGACACCAATGATTGAAAGAAATACAACGATTCCAACTAAGAAGAGTAATGTATTTTCAACATATCAAGACAATCAACCTGCTGTAGATATCGTAGTATTGCAAGGTGAGCGCCCGATGGCCAAGGATAACAAGCGCCTAGGAAACTTTAACTTGGATGGTATCCCTCCGGCAGCGAGAGGCGTTCCTCAAATTGAAGTTACTTTTGATATTGATGCCAACGGAATCTTAAATGTCAGTGCAAAAGACAAAGGTACTGGTAAAGAACAGAATATCACTATCAGTGATTCATCAGGCTTAGATAAAGACGAGGTGGAAAAACTTAAGCGTGAAGCTGAAGCACATGCTTCAGAGGATGCTGAGCTCAAAGCAAAAGTCGAAGCCAGAAATGAATTGGATAATCTTGTCTATCAATCCGAAAAGCAAATTAGCGAGCAGGGCGATAAAATCCCGGAAGATAAGAAATCTGAACTCGAAGCAGCATTAGGCGAAGGTAAGAAAGTTCTTGAAAACCAAGAGGCAACTGCCGAAGAATTAAACGCTGAGAAAGAAAAGATTTCTGCGATCGTTCAAGCCTTTGCCCAGGAAATGTATGCACAAGCCGGTGCAGAAGGAAACCCTGGCGCCCAAGCAGGAGATCCTGCCAACGCCAGCGCTAGTTCAGATAAAAAGCAAGCCGACACTGTAGATGCCGACTTTGAAGTTATCGATGACGATGAAGAGAAAAAATAATTTAAAATTACAAACATTCTAAACTAAAATTAATCTATGAAAATTAAACCATTAGGTGAACGCGTACTACTAAAACGTGTCGAAGAAGATGAACAAATCCGAGGAGGAATCATCATCCCTGACTCAGCTAAAGAGAAATCTCAAGAAGCTGAAGTTGTAGCTCTTGGTACAGGCAAGAAAGACGACAATGGAAAAGCAATTCCATTTAATGTGAAAAAAGGTGATAAAGTATTACTCCCACAATATGGCGGTACTACTGTGAAAATTGACGGAATCGAATACATCCTCGTAGAAGAAGACAGTATTCTAGGAATCGTTGGTTAATGATAATTTAAATAATTTAAACACTACAAAAATATGGCTAAACAAATTCTATTTGATGAAGCGGCTCGTAAAAAACTACTTAAGGGAGTGGAAACACTTTCTAAAGCAGTGAAAGTTACATTAGGGCCAAAAGGACGTAATGTTCTTATCGACAAAAAATTCGGAGCTCCTTCGGTAACAAAGGACGGTGTATCAGTAGCGAAGGAAATTGATCTATCAGATCCTTACGAAAATATGGGTGCACAAATGGTGCGTGAAGTTGCTTCAAAAACTTCTGACACTGCAGGGGACGGTACAACGACAGCAACCGTTTTGGCTGAAGCGATTTATCGTGAAGGCATAAAAAATGTAGCTGCCGGTGCAAACCCAGTTTACCTAAAGCGTGGTATCGATAAGGCAGTTGCTTCAGCAACCGTTGCTTTCGCTAAGCTCAGTAAGAAAGTCAAAGACAGTGAAGAGATTCGCCAAGTGGCTACCGTATCCGCTAACTGGGACGGTGAGATTGGACAGATCATTGCAGAGGCTATGGATCGTGTCGGTAAAGACGGAACGATCACCGTTGAAGAAGCTAAAGGAATCGAAACCTCTTTAGACGTTGTTGAAGGTATGCAGTTCGATAAAGGTTACTTGAGCCCTTATTTCTGTACAGATAACGAATCTATGGAAGTTCAATTCCAAGATGCCTACATCTTAATCCACGAGAAAAAGATAAGCAGCCTAAATGAAATTCTTCCATTACTTCAAACAGTGGCTAAAACAAACAAGCCGCTTGTGATTATCGCTGAAGATATCGAAGGTGAAGCACTTGCTGCTCTTGTTGTGAATAAACTACGCGGTACATTGAATGTAGCTGCAGTTAAAGCTCCAGGATTTGGTGATCGTCGTAAGGCAATGCTTGAAGATATCGCCATCTTAACAGGCGGTCGTTGCATCACTGAGGACCTCGGTATCAAACTTGAGAACGTTCAATTAAGTGACCTAGGTAAAGCAAAACGTGTTTCTATTGATAAGGAAAACACAACCGTAGTTGAAGGTGCAGGAAAAAGCTCTGACATCCAAGGCCGTGTGAAACAAATACGCCGTCAGATCGAAGAAACTACTTCAGATTACGATCGTGAAAAATTACAAGAGCGTCTAGCGAAAATCGCTGGTGGTGTGGCCGTGATCAATGTTGGTGCACAGACTGAGCCAGAAATGAAAGAGAAAAAAGACCGTGTCGACGATGCGTTACACGCAACTCGTGCAGCGGTTGAAGAAGGTATTCTCCCTGGTGGTGGTGTCGCACTTCTGCGTGCTGCTAAATCTATTGAGAAAGCTGCTGATGAACTCGAAGGTGACGAAGCCCTAGGAGCATCAATTGTTCGCCGAGCAATCGAAGCACCGCTTAGACAGCTTTGCCAAAATGCCGGTGTTGAAGGTTCTTTAGTCGTTGCTGAAGTGCTCAAGTCTAAAGGTGGTAATGGCTACAATGTCGCTACGGGTGCCTACGAAGACTTAATCGCTGCAGGTGTGGTTGATCCGGCTAAAGTAACACGTACTGCATTACAAAATGCCGGTTCGGTTGCAGGTCTTCTCTTGACAACTGAAGCAATGATTACTGATGAGCCTGAAGATAGCTCTGGTGCTCCTGCGATGCCTGACATGGGCGGCATGGGTGGCATGGGCGGCATGGGCGGAATGATGTAATCCAAACAAGCTTCTCAAACATAAAAGCTAAATTTTCAAAGCCCTCCTTTCTTAAAAGAAAAGGAGGGCTTTTTTGTTTTACAAATTCCTAAACTTTGATGCCTTTTTCAGTTTCTAAATTA
>JAQCDT010000104.1 GCA_027620575.1 Verrucomicrobiota bacterium | reverse complement strand
AATAATTTTTCAACGACGTCACGATTGCCTTGAGGCGGATAAAGCCAATCAGAGTCAAAGCCTACAACAAGGCCCTTAGCTTGTATTTTACTCACGGTTTCTTCTGGACTAGCTCCTTCAAAAAAATCAAAGCGATCAAGGGCTTTTGTTAGATATAAATATGAATTTGCATCAAAACGAGTGACAAAACTTTTCCCTTGGTAATGCAAATAACTTTCTACTTCAAACTCTACATCAAAATGCTCTTTAGATATATCGCCTTGTTTTAGTTTTCTACCAAATTTTGCCTCAAGTCCTACATCTGATAAATAGGTTATATGAGCCATCATTCGAGCGACAGATAAACCACTAAACGGCCCATCCTCTGAATCATACTCTCCTTTATTCCATTTTGGATCTCGCATGATTGCTTGGCGACCTGTTTCGTTAAAAGCAATAGTTTGAGCGGTATGCTTAGAGCCACTGGCTAAAGCAATATATCGATTAAGTCGCATCGGAAAATCTTTAGCCCATTGTAGGGTTAACATGCCACCCATACTTCCCCCAATCACTGCATGTAACTTATCAATTCCCAAGGAATCAATCAATAGCGATTGAGCTTTAACCATATCTCTTAGCGTCAACTTTGGAAAATCTAAATTATAACGTTTTCCCGTATCAGGATTAATCGAATTGGGTCCGGTAGAACCTTGGCATCCTCCAAGAACATTTGAACAGATAACAAAATATTGATTGGTATCAATTGGTTTCCCTGGTCCCACCATAAAATTCCACCAACCTCGTTTACGTTCTGTAATATCATAAACCCCTGCACAGTGATGATCACCAGTTAACGCATGACATATTAAAATCGCATTGTCTTTTGCTTGATTTAATTGCCCGTAGGTTTCATAGCGAATTTTCAATTCTGAAATCACACCACCTGATTCAAAATGAAACGCATCTTGAGACACAAAATCTTGGTAATCGACAAAACCAACTTCACCTTCATCGATATTTTGTCCAATTGGTTCCGAGTCGTTCATAATAGGATTAACAATACTTAGATTGCTGAGTGATTTAAAAGAATCAACTCATTTAATTGCTTTCGCTTAAGTAGGTCTGTGATTTTAAAACCTGCAAGTATTCATCTAAAATTCGAGTTCCTTCTCTCGGTTTTATTTGATCCTCTTTCGTCGCTCTATCGATTTGTTTCTTCAGCTTTCGAGACAACATCTGCCCATCGTATTGAGTAAGCTTTAAAACTTCATTCACGGAAAACCCAGGGATACTGTCTTCAATATAAAATCCGTCTTCTTCATCATCTTCTAAAAAAACATGCACCTCATTCACACGTCCGAAAAGATTATGCAAATCGCCCATAATATCTTGATAAGCCCCCATTAAGAAAAATCCGAGGTAATAGGGTTCGTCGCTATTCATTTCATGTAAGCGCAATAAGGAACGTTCATCTTCAGAGTCAACAAATGAAGCGATTCGTCCTTCACTATCGCAAGTAATATCGACCAAGGTCGTATTAACCGTTGGCTGCTCATTTAATCGATGAATCGGGGCAATTGGAAATAATTGGTCGCACGCCCAATGATCAATCAAAGATTGGAAGACAGAAAAATTGCAGACATATTGATCTGCCATCATTGTTTTTAAGCTATCCATTTCTTCTGGCTGAATTTTTGCTTCTTGATAAAACAAGACGACATCCTGACATATCTTCCAAAATATTGCATCGACCAAGCCTTTATCTTTCAACTTAAGATAGCCTAAATTGAATAAATTATCGGCTTCTTCTTTTTTTTGTATCGCATCATGATAGCGCTCTAACGGCGAAGCACTGTAATCATTTTTTAGAATAGAAATAAAACTTTCAACTATAGGGACTTGTTGATCTTTGTTAAAATTGGGCTTAATCGAATGTTTTGAAATTTTATCGCATACTTCAGTAATTAAAAGCGAATGAGAAGCAACCACCGAGCGCCCACTTTCTGTAATGATATCGGGACAAGTAACCGATGCTTCTTTGCAAATAGCTTGGATATTATAAACAACATCCCTGGCATACTCTTTAAGAGTATAATTCATTGAACTTTCAAAATTGCTCATTGATCCATCGTAATCGACACCAAGACCACCACCTAGATCTAAATACTTCATAGGAAATCCCATAGAAGCCAATTCGCAATAATAACGAGTCGCTTCCACTGTTGCTCGTTTGATTGTTTGAATATTTGGTACCTGAGATCCTACATGAAAATGAATCAATTCTAAACTATTGGCTAAGCCCGCTTCCTCAAGATTCTTAGCCGCATCAACAATCTCAGGGCTAGTTAAGCCAAATTTAGCCTCTTCGCCTGAAGATCGTGCCCACTTACCTTCTCCCACTGTTGATAATTTTATCCTAAATCCAATCTTCGGTTGTATTCCCAATTCTTTACTGATTCGGATAATTCGCTGAATCTCACTTAATTGCTCTACAACCAGAAACACCGATTTACCTATACGATTTCCATACAATGCTAAACGGATAAATGTATCGTCCTTATAGCCATTACAAATAATCAATGAATTAAGATTTTTATGATGGGCTAAAGCGATCATCAATTCTGGCTTACTACCACATTCAAGACCATAATTATAGGCTTCTCCTGCTTCTAAGATTTCTTCCAAAACCTCACGCATTTGATTCACTTTTATTGGGAAAACTCCTTGATAAGACCCTGAGTATCCTTCCTGCTTTATCGCATCAAGAAAGGTCTCATTCAGCTCCTTAACCCGGGTTTGTAGCAAATCTTGTATCCGAATAGTCAACGGTAAATCATAACCTTTGCTTTTTGCCTCCTTAATGATGTCAAAAATTCGAATCCCTTTTGAATCAAGTAGTGGGTGTACTTTTAAAAAGCCATCCCCATCAATCTTAAAATGACCTTTGCCCCAATTTTTTAATCCATAGTACTTCTCGGAGGATTCGATTGACCAATCACCCTTCTCCAAGTTGTTTTTAGCTTTGTGAGACTCTGCGCCCATACGATATTAACTTATGAATTAGAACATCTTCAAAACTAAGAGAGGTGAACTTAGAAAGACTAGTTTGTGTTAAACAATTCGATAATCTGACGAATAATAATCTTATGTTCATCTAAAGCTATTGTCCCAGAAGACAACGCATTATCTGCTTGTGCAATCAGTTCACTCATAGTTTCAAAGGGCATATTTCCTACCGTATCAGGCAAAGGCTCCCAATACAGTTCAGCGATGATATGGTCAGACGATAACTCATAGTAATAGCCTAAATCTTTAGCTAAACCCAGTTGCACATACGGCTGTTTTTCATGTTTAAAAATTGTACTTAAAGATTCATTAGTCGGTGAAAAACCCTCCTTTTGAAACTTAATTTCATGATTGATGTCAGATCTCAATCTTAATGACATTGGAGTCTTTCCAATAAACGCTCCATTCATATAAATATCTGATCCTGAAGGCATTGATTCTAATAAAACTTCCTGATGAGATCGGAAAGTTTCATCAATATTTGTAGAACAAGATGAAGTAAAAAAAAGTATTAAAACTAAAGCTAAAAATGTATTTAAGATTCTCATAAAATTTCAATATAGGAGAACTTATTTTAATTTAAAGTTTTAAACTTGTTAAAAAGCATTTTTTTTTAAAGATATTCTACGTTGGATTTCTTAAAATCTAACCCATAAAATGATTACAATATTTTTTCTCGCTTTAATATTCACTATCTTAGTATCCGCCATTTGCTCAATTCTAGAAGCGATGTTACTCAGCACAACTCCTGTAGATATTGAACGCTTAAGTCAATCACACCCTAAAAGAGGAAAACTCTTAGAAAAATATCTTTCTAATATTGAGGAAACGAGTTCCGCCATTCTTAGTTTAAACACAATTGCGAACACCTTAGGGGCTACGCTGGTTGGTGGATTAGGTGTTCAACTATGGCCCGACGACCCTAATATTCTTCTCAAAATTTCAAGCTTTATGGCCGTTGCGATACTTTTTTTCTCCGAAATTATCCCAAAAAATGTAGGTATTGTTTATCGCTCTGACCTACTTCCTTACATGCCTCATGTACTTAATGGAGTTTGCTCTATTATGATGCCTATTTCTCGTTTAGTCGGCACTTTTGTTAAGTTTATTTTAAATTCGAAAAAGCGGGAGTCAGATTCCGATGAGGATATAATTTTAATGGCTGAAAAAAGTGCGAAAGATGGTACCCTAACCGATAATGAACGAGATATGATCAGTAATGCATTAACATTAGATGATATCGCAATAAGTGAGATCATGACACCTCATTCTGTGATCTATGCATTAGATGTAGATGAAACCATTGGAACATTATTTAAGACAAACCAAGAACTCCCCTTCGGCAGAATTCCTTTATTTTATAAAGATTTAAACACTATTATAGGAATTGTACGCAGGCGAGACTTACTCAGTGCCAAGGCAAAAGATCAAGATACAATGAAAATTCGTGCCTTAGCACAAAAACCAATTTTTATTAAAGAAAAAGCCGTTGCTGCAGAAGCACTTGAACTATTTTTGAAGCACAGACAACAATTGGCCATTGTCATTAATGATGAAAAAGAAACGGTCGGCGTATTATCTATGGAGGACGTGATTGAACATATCATCGGAGA
>JAQCDT010000103.1 GCA_027620575.1 Verrucomicrobiota bacterium | reverse complement strand
AACAACTTAGTCGCACGGTCTTTTCTAGCTTTAAAAGAAAATAGCTCAGGAGAACGGTCGATTAACGTCGTAGTAGCATCGCCTGATTTAAAAGTTGGATGATGCAAAACATTTTCAATAAAAGGAATATTTGTTTTAACACCACGAATGCGCATTTCACGCAGTGCACGATTCATGCGCTGAATTGCTTGCTCAAAATTTTGAGCCGACGCAGAAATTTTGACTAAGAGTGAATCGTAATAAGGAGTGATCACCGCTCCAGTATCACCCATAGCACCATCAAGGCGGATACCAAATCCAGCGGCACTTCGGTAATTAACAATTTTTCCATAATCCGGAGCAAAATTTTTCTCTGGGTCTTCCGTCGTCACACGTGCTTGAATTGCTACACCATTTCTAGGGATGGCTTCCTGCTTAGGAATATTAATTTCTTTCCCATGAAGTTTATGTCCTTTGGCTATCAAAATTTGACTGCGAACAATATCGATACCCGTAATGATTTCGGTCACTGTGTGCTCTACCTGAATACGGGGATTCATTTCAATGAAGAACCAATCATGAGAATCCAAATCCAACAAAAACTCAACCGTTCCAGCATTGTAATAGCCGATTGATTTTGCAATTTTTACCGCTGCATCGCAGAGTTCTGTACGTACTTTTTCAGGCAAATTAACAGACGGTGCAATTTCAATCACTTTTTGGTAACGTCTTTGGATCGAGCAATCTCTTTCATGCAAATGTACCACATTACCATGTTTATCACCCAAAATTTGCACCTCAATGTGTTTTGCACGCCCGATGTAACGCTCTAAAAATACAGATGAGTTACCAAAAGCACGTTCTGCTTCACCCTGAGCTTCATCAAGTTGAGATTCTAAATCGGCCTCTTTTTTAACAATACGCATTCCACGACCACCGCCACCAAATGCCGCTTTAATAATCAAAGGAAAACCAATTTTCTTGGCTGTCTTAAGTGCAATTTTACGATCACTTATCGCATCTTCGGTACCCGGCAAAGTCGGCACACCAACTTCATCCGCAATCTTTCTAGCCGCAATCTTATCACCCATCTTGGACAACAATTCTGAACTTGGCCCAATAAACGTAATGCCATTTTTTTCACACGCTTTAGCAAAATTAGCATTTTCAGATAAAAAGCCATACCCTGGGTGAATCATCTCAATCCCCTTCTCTTTGGATAGATCGATTATCCCATCAATATCTAAATAAGCGGCAACGGGCCCTTTACCTTCTCCAATTAAATAGGATTCATCAGCTTTAAAACGATGCACTCCAAAGCGATCTTCATTCGCATAAAGTGCGACTGTTCGATAATTTAATTCTGAAGCACTGCGAAAAATTCTTACTGCTATTTCACTTCTATTGGCTGCTAAAATCTTATTCATATACTTAAGTTAACTTATTTTTGCTTTAAGAAATACAAAAAAGTATCAGCGTTAGTCAATCTTAGGTTAGATTTATGTAAAAAAAATTACAAAAATCTGATCTAAAAAAATAACCTATCCGCCAGAACGAATAAGGATAAAACCCAATTCTTTTAGATAGATTTCTGATTGATTAAACTTATCTCCCTGTAATTCCAATGATCTGTTTGAAGCTTTAACCGTGCCACCACAGCCAAATAATTGCTTCATTTTTAATAAAATTTTATTGAGCTCAGTTTGGGTTATATGGGAAGGCCATTCATAAATTTCGGTAACTGGTTTTAAACCTTTCCCACTTTTTAACAAACGCCCCTTGATACGATAGCGTTTCGAAGACTTTTCTGAAGGAATTTCCAATGAATTATTTTTAGAAGCACTTTGGCCGAGACTGATATTACCCCAAAGATCGACTTTTAAATCATTCTCCCCGGAAATTTGAACTTTTTTGCTCTTTTTTGCCATAATCTAAACCGAAATTTATGAATCAGAGCTATCTAAAAAGTCTTTTGCTTTATGATAACTTCTACGAGATAAATAGTGCAGTAATTCTTTAGGCAAACTAGTATCTTTGCTCATGACATCCATACGTTTTATTGCTTCTAGGTAGTCTTGCTTATCCACAGACCCAAAGCCAGAAATCGCCGTTTTTAAATCTTTTTCTAATTGAGCTAAGTCCATAAGGCATAAATAAATCTCAGATATAAAATATTACCAATAAAAAAGTTCAATATTCGTAGAATTAGATTTGAAAATACTTTAAGAGTGTTCAAACATTGTAACTATATTATCTAATTTATGATACAGAGTAATGCCACTAGTTCTTGGAACGCTGATTTGATTGATGAAATGCACTCGAAATGGATTGAATCCCCTGATTCATTAGATCCTATTTGGAAAGCTTTTTTTGAAGGTTTTGAGTTAGGAAGTAGTATCGACCAAGACACATCAAGTGGACTAGAAGGTGAAACATCCAATGCTTTTTCTGAGGTACAAGCAACCAAGCAAGCCCGCTTCATTGGTTTAATCTATGCCTATCGTTCCTTAGGTCATACCATTGCTAACTTCAACCCTCTTGCTAAAGAAGCAAGTACCAATCCTCGCTTAACTCTCGAACGCTTAGGTTTTGAAACATCTGACTTAGAGAGTGTTTACGATAGTGGAAATTACTTAGGGGGTATGCAATTGAGTCTAAAAGAATTAATTGACCGCTTAGAAAAAACCTACTGTAAAACTGTTGGCTTTGAATATCTTCACATACAAGAGACTTCAAAACGTAGGTGGATTCAAGCTCGCATCGAGCCAGAGTGCTTTGTTCCACGCTTCTCCCGCGAACAAAAGTATAATATTTTAAAAAGTATCATCGAAGCAGAAACCTTTGAAGCGTTTTTACAATCCAAGTTTCTTGGACAAAAACGTTTCTCTTTGGAAGGGGGCGAGACTTTAATTGCGATTTTGGATAGTATTTTCCAAAGATGCGGGAAGAATAAAGTTGATGAAATTGTCATGGGTATGGCCCATAGAGGCCGCTTAAATGTGCTTGGAAATTTCTTAGGCAAATCCTTTGAATATATATTACGAGAATTTTCAGAAAACTATATCCCCGATACCATCTATGGCGATGGCGATGTTAAATATCATCTTGGCTTTGAAACCAAACGTAAAACATTTGACGATCATTTAGTAGAATTGAGACTGGCAGCCAATCCATCGCACCTTGAAGCGGTAGACCCAGTTGTTCAAGGTAAAGCTCGTGCTCGCCAAAGAATACGTGAAGATCTTGAACGTAAAAAAGTGCTTCCTATTTTAATTCACGGAGATGCGGCAATTGCGGGACAAGGTATAGTATCCGAAGTGTTTAATTTTTCACAACTCAATGGCTATCGTACCGGCGGAACTATACACATTGTGGTAAATAATCAAATTGGCTTCACTACCGGCCCAGAAGATGCACGGTCCAGTCGTTATTGTACCGATGTAGCTAAAATTGTCGAAGCACCCATATTTCATGTAAATTGTAATGATCCATTAGCCGTGATTGCAGCAGTAGAAACTGCTTTTGACTACCGACAGACCTTTGGCAGTGATGTTGTTATTGATATGTATTGTTATCGCAAGCACGGCCACAATGAATCGGATGAACCCGCATTCACCCAACCAGTACTGTATCAAAAAATCAGTAACATGCCCAAGATTAGCCAAATTTTAGCAGAACAACTGAAAAATCAAGGCGACATTACAGACGATGAGATACAAGCTATTCAAAAAGATTATCTGGCGATCCTAGAAGCGGCACACAATAAAAATTTAGAAAGTAGTACAACGACTAAAGATCCATTTGCTGAATCTAATGCAAGAAAACAACCACCCTATTCTTTTGAGGTGTTTGAAACAAAAGTTAAAAAAGAAATTTTGGGTCATATAGTCAATCAGCATGCAAAATTTCCAGAAGGCTTTCGCGTAAATCGTAAAATCAAAAGACAACTGGAAGCGAAAATAAATGCCTTCGAGACGGATTCAGGAATTGATTGGGGCTTAGCCGAATCACTTGCATTTGGCAGTCTTCTTATTGAAGGCACTCCGGTTCGAATCAGTGGACAAGATTCCAAAAGAGGTACTTTCAGTCATCGACACTCTGTACTCTATGATACAGAAACACGTGAACGCTACACCAACCTACTTGATTTGAGCGAAGACCAAGCCCAGTTCTGCGTACACAATTCACTTTTATCAGAAGCTGCTGTATTAGGATTCGATTTTGGATATTCCCTTGATTACCCTAAAATGCTTTGCATTTGGGAAGCCCAATTCGGAGATTTTGTTAATGGTGCACAAGTTATCATTGACCAATTTATCACTAGCAGTGAATCAAAATGGGGACGGCTCAGTGGCATTGTCATGTTGCTTCCTCATGGTTATGAAGGTCAAGGTCCTGAGCACTCCTCGGCTCGATTGGAGCGCTTTTTACAATCTTGTGCCGATAATAATATTCAAGTCTGCAATCTAACAACCCCTGCTCAACTATTTCATGTTTTAAGAAGACAAATGAAACGTGAATTTAAAAAACCTTTGGTGATTATGACTCCAAAGAGTTTATTACGACATAAAGAATGTGTATCCAAAGTTGCTGATTTTACAGATGGGCATTTCCATAATATGATCGACGACCTAAATGTGGATAAAAATAGAATCAAAAAAATTATCCTCTGCTCTGGTAAAGTTTATTATGATTTAGAAAGCCATCGAAAAACTCGAGGCTATGAGCACATCGCTATTGTAAGAGTTGA
>JAQCDT010000102.1 GCA_027620575.1 Verrucomicrobiota bacterium | reverse complement strand
CCGAAACCATTCCCCCAAAAGACAAAAAGAAAAATATTAATATAGTTAAATCATACTTTAGTGAAGAAAATTTAGCCCGCCAGTATTATCAAATGCTCGGTGGTGTAAATGAAAAGCAATCAAATCTAGCAGATTCTATTTAAATTTTGAAAGGACTTTTATTGTAGTTTCAACTACATAATTGACTTCATCTTCAAGACCTGCCCAACAGGGAAGTCGAAGAATCCTACCAGAAATGTCATCGGTAACTTTCATGCTACCCGAAATTTTACAAAATTTTCTCCCTGCAGGTGATTGATGAAGAGGAATATAGTGAAAAATTGCATTAACTGAGTTTTCGCCAAGTTCCTTTATCACCTTTGATCTGTCAAATCGTCGCGGTAACAATATGTAGTACATATGACCATTGTGTAAGCACTCAGCAGGCACTATTGGCCTTCTTAGTAAACCTTCGTTTTCAGCATCGATGAATGCACTATGATATGTTTGCCAAAGTTGAATTCGCTTCGAAGTTATTTTTTTGGCTTCTAGCATCTGTGCCCAAAGAAAAGCTGCTATTATTTCACCTGGCAAATATGATGATCCCAACTCTTGCCAAGTGTATTTATCAACAATCCCCTCAGAGAATTTTTTTCGGTCGGTTCCTTTTTCTCGAATAATTTCTGCACGTTCAATCATCTCCGGATTATTAACTAGCAGTGCTCCACCTTCTCCAGAAATTAAATTTTTAGTTTCATGAAAACTATATGCACCTAAATCGCCAATAGACCCCAGTGACTTCCCTTTGTAAGAGGCCATAACCCCTTGAGCCGCATCCTCAACTACAGACAAATTATGATTCTCAGCAATTTTTATTATTGCATCCATCTCACAAGCTACACCGCCATAATGTACTGGAATAATAGCCTTAGTCTTAGGTGTTATAGCCGCCGTTATCTTGGTTTCATCTATGTTTAGAGTGTCCCCACGAATATCAACGAAAACTGGAGTCACTCCACGCAATGCGAATGCATTCGCCGTAGATACAAATGTATATGATGGCATGATTACTTCGTCACCGACACCGAGATCAAGAAGCAAGGCTGACATCTCTAAAGAAGCAGTACATGAATGGGTTAGTAATGCTTTTAGAGTATTGGTATGAGATTCAATCCAATGATGACATTTTTTTGTGTAAGGACCATCGCCAGCAAGTTTTCCATTACGATGAGCTTCAGAAATATGGCCCAACTCCTGACCAGTCATGTACGGCCAATTGAAGGGTATGGAAGTGCTTGGGCGATGAGTCATTTATATATTTAATAATGCGAGCCCAAACCCACTCTTACCGTAACCGTTACCATTATACAACATAAGTCGTGAACCTTTAAAATCAAATACAAATGGATACTCTATCATTTCCGCATCCCAACCAGTTAAGGATACATCAATTCCAACTTCGTCATCTTTTCTGATCCATTGAATTCCATTTGTCGATTCTGCAAAACAAATTCTGTAAGTCGAAGAATTCTTTGTCCCTCGTGCAGAAAACCACATCTTGTATGTCAAATCATCATCCTTTATGACCCTAGGCACAGAGATTGCGTATTCATGCTCGTCTTTGTAATCAATGGCAACAACTCCGTCTCTGCTCCAATTAAGTCCATCAATTGATTCAGCATACTTGATATGGTATTTATGCTGAATATTATCATTTTCATCCTTGTTCCATTCTGTACATGATAGATACCACATTTTAAACAAGCCTTGATCAAAAAGGACGCAATTACTAGCAACAAAATGAGGTTCGGCAGAACTCCTATCAATAATAGGACCTTTATAAAGCTTGTGAAATGTTTTCCCATTGTCGTGAGACTCAGCAACACCAATTGAATTCCTAAATGGCACCGTAACGCCCAAATTCCACCCGATGTAATACATTCTCAAAGATGAATCTATTTCGACCATACAAGTTCCCATTACCCCACTGTCGTCGAAACAACCGAGATCACCCTTAGTCAAAATAGGCGTTTCCCCGACTTCTAAAACTTTTAATTTCTCGAAGTCGTACCATAAATAACCAACTGAAGATTCCTGTTTTTTGTTTCGAGTGCTAAAGTAAATCTTTGCAATATCTCCATCAAACGAACCAATAAAAGGCACTGAGGCATGAGATTGCATCCAATGAAAGTCATGATTCGGACAAAATATTTGCCCTAATTTTTTCCATTTCACTTAAATACCTCTTAGTCTCGAACTTGGAACACGGGAACGCTCAGTTGCTTTACCTATGTAAACGCCGTCAGGATCTGTATCTTTGAGAATCAATGATCCTGCACCGAGTACACATCGATCTCCAATTTTAATGTGATTTCTCAGTGTTGCATTGACTCCAATAAAGCATTGCTCTCCTATCTCTACCCCGCCAGAAATCACAGAATGAGATGTAATAAAAGAATGACTTTTAATAGTGCTATGATGACCGATATGATTACCGCTCCATAAAGTAACATTGTCACCGATGCTTACAAACGGTTGTATTGTATTATCTTCCAAAATGAAACAATTTTCACCAAAGTTAAATTGATTTAAAATTGTTGCCTGTGGGCTGATATAGCTAGGGCAACTATATCCCATAGTTTTAGCTTCTAAAAACTTGGTTTTTCTTAAAGAATTTAATTTAGAATAACTGAGTGCTATAAATAAATCATACTTCGAACTGTCGTATAGTGAAGGCACTTCTTGAAATGGAACTACTGGAAGTTCCTCAAAAACATTTTCACTGATAAATTCACCATCAATTGTAAAAGCAACTACATTGTACTCTTCAGTTTGTTTAAAATAGAAATTTGCCAACTGAGCAATTTCACTACAACCAAATATAATTAATTTTTTCTTAACCACTTGATATTAAAACTTGCGAACAATGATAGTAAATTCATAAAGATCATAATCATGCATTAAAGACACATTTCGAGAATATCTTTTTTTACATAAATCAAAATATTCAAGGCAGTTAGCATAATACAAATTATCCTTCATTCTTTCGATATCCGAATAGGATGTAAGGCAATTAAATGCAAAACCTATACGACTGCTGTTATTCAAATCATCAAGGACAGAAAGTACAAATTTCCCCCAAGTTTCATTTGATTGATCAAGTTTTACATTAAATACTCCGCTAGCTACGCTGTAATCAGCGATACGCACTAAATTTGAAGATTTTTTGAACTTAGCTCGTTCTCCATAGTTCATCCCAATTGCCTCTGAAACCATAGCTGCAGAGACATCTGTTCCTTGATAAGAAAAGTCTTCGTAATGTTTTATTAAATACTGAAAAAGTGCACCGTATCCACAACCTAAGTCATTAATTGAGAAAAAATCCTTACCTTGGATAACTTTTTTTAATTGTTCGAATCTTAAATCTTGACCTTTGATTCCATTCCAATCAACCCCTTTAGGCGTACATCCATACTGAGTAATCTTGGATGTATAATAGCTTGAGACTGAACTCAAAAGATCATCGTCAATCATATTTAGTAAACTTCATTTTTTTCTTAGCATCATTTCCGCAATTAAAAAGCAAATCTATTATCGAAACTTGATGCTCAAAATCACCCCATAGTTGATCATACTTAGGATAATCTGAATAATTAAACCAGGATACTTCTATATTGGATTTCCTAAAAACATGAAGGTCTAGGTAATTTTTAGCTGCAGGTGCTGAGATGTATTCTACCGCACCAATCTGTAAGCAAATATCAACCAACCTTTCGCTTTTACCATTCTTGAGAGAAAAGTCAGAAGAGTTTGATATTTTAGTTTTTATTCCTAAAAATTCACATATTTGTATAATAAGATTCTTATTCAAATCACTGAGCATTTTATAAGTTACATCCTTGTATAATGGCTTCAAGAATTCTGAAATGTATTCGAAATGTTTTGATCTAGAGTAGTTTTTGACAAAAGCTTCCCAGTGATTTTTTTGCCAAGTTCCTCCTTCCAATTCAGTTTCGTAGATTTTTTGAGTAAATTTACCTTTAGTTTTTACCGGAACCGTTAACCACTGCAACCCATCGGGTGTTTTGATCTTATTACGATTTCGCCAATCACGACGGGTATATTGCATGTCATCAAATAAAATAAATTCGTCAACAGAAGCAATTAAATCAAAGTATCCCTTCCAAGGAATATAGTTTGATTGTGAAATCGCAACTTTCATAAAAAGACTAGATCATTATGCTTCACAGGGATGCTTGTCTTTGTAATCGCAAAATATCCTCTTCAATAATGACCTTTTGTACTTAGAAAAAATTCGATAGATTTTTAAACTAAAATATTCGAAAAGATTAAAATTTAAGTCATCCACATCAAAGCATACAAAGGTGCCACCGTATACTTTTTTTGTAGGATAGCTTTTAGGGTCAGACCAAAACTTCAATTCTTTATCGGATTTCTGTTTATCTACATGACAGTATTTTATGAGAAAATGACTATCATCACTGTAAACAACATTTTTACGAAAGACCTCAAGCCAACTTCTCAATAAGGAACCGTGATAAGCATCATGAATAAAAGCCTGAGATATTTTTCTTTTTTGGCAGATTTTATGTAATAATAACATGGCATCCATGTCTTTAGGTCCATCGATGATTACTACATCACCATCAAGAGCTAAATGCGGAAGTATTTTTTTAGAATCTCCAAACAAACAACATACATTATGGAGAGAATCTAGTCTATTCAACGCAATTTTAGAATCAATATGGTCATAATCTCGTTCTAAACTTATTATTCGTAAA
>JAQCDT010000003.1 GCA_027620575.1 Verrucomicrobiota bacterium | reverse complement strand
TTATAGGTAAAATAAAAGTGTTAGTATTCTGCAAAAATTATGGAATTTAAAATCAATAAAGATCATTTTAGTCATGGCTTACAGCAAGTGTTGAATGTAGTGGGCACACGATCCGCAATGCCTATCTTAGGAAATGTATTAATCGAAGCGGGTGCCGATCATATATCTTTAACCACAACTAATTTAGATATTGGCATTCGTTGTCGAATTACAGCAGAGGTTGCTAATGAAGGCAGTATCACTTTGCCTGTGAGAAAATTGGCCACGATCGTCAAAGAATTACCTCAACAGGAAGTGTTCTTTGAATTAGCCTCTAATAACCAAGCAAAAATCACCTCCGGTGGTTCGATTTTTAAGGTTATGGGAATTGGTACAGATGAGTTTCCACCGTTACCCTCCTTCGAAAATCAGCATGTCTTTAAGTTGGAGCAAAATGATTTAGCGAATATGCTTAAGAGTGTTTCGTTTGCTCAATCCTCCGATGAAAATCGCTATATTCTCAATGGTGTGTATTTTAATTTCTCCGATGAAAATTTAACACTCGTGGCTACAGATGGTCGTCGATTGGCTTTAACTTCTTATGAATTAGAGTCGGATTCATCGGATACAGGTCATTTAATCCTTCCAGCAAAAACCGTATCAGAAATTGAACGCCTTGTAGGGAAAGGAGAAAGTGTGAAAATTGCTTTCAATGATCGACAAGTGGCTTTTGAAATTGCGATTGAAGATGAGGAAGGGAACAGTGGATTGATCGATCATATTTATTTGGTTTCAAAAATTGTTGAAGGAAATTTCCCAAATTATCGACAAGTAATCCCGAAAGAGACTGAGCATCGCATTAAAATAGAGCGTGAATTATTTTTAGAGTGTGTGCATCGTGCGGCCTTGGTGACATCGGAAAAAAGTAATTCGATTAAATTGAAAATTAGTAAAAATTTAATGGAGATTATGGGGTCGTCTGCAGAATACGGAGAATCTCATGAATCGATGGGCATTGCTTATGATGGTCCAGATGTACAAATAGCATTCAATCCGACATTTTTAATGGAACCCTTGAGAGCCTTAAACCACGACGAAATTTTCTTTGAATTTAAGGATGAATTAAGTCCAGGTTTAGTGAAAACGCTTAACCAATTTTTATGTGTGATTATGCCACTGAGGCTCAATTAAGCACATATTAATCTAGTCTTTCCCCCTTTTTCATATTCTCATAGGAACTATGTTCGTAAGCAAAGAGCTAACGCTTCTGTTATTGGCGGTTTATTGTCTATCACACATTTTAAGCAAACAATTACCGATTCGTATTATTCGATTATTCAGTCACTGGGCGCGCTGGCTGACCTTCGCCTGTGCCTTTAGTCTGATGCTGACTTTCTTTGAATGGTCTAATCGAGCGGATTGGGTCCATTTTATAAGTGGTTTGGCTGCGTGGTTTATTTTGGAAACCCTATATTATAAAATTTCCATTCATATGTTGAATATAAGTGAAATGGATTTGTTTCCAAAATATAAAAACGATACCAACGAAAATTTGTGGCCGATCAACAAAGAGGTGTTAAAAATCAAAGATTTGCTGTCTCAAGAAGGATTTAAAGAAGAGGAAACTTTGAAGGCTGAAATCATTGCTCACTTGGTTATTCGTCAGGCAGTATTTTTAGATGAAGCACGCAAAGTACGCTTGAATGTTTTATTCATTCCAAATGCCAAAAATGAAATTAAGCTTTTTTATTCACTGTTCAGCCATAGGACGTCGGGCGAATATTTACTGACTGATAATCAAAATATGCCGTTTGGTGGCTATTATCCAGATCATTGGACCGTGAATCGATATCCTATCAGCCATTCACTTAAGAAGCTTTTAAAAAAGCACCGTGAAGCCATGAGCGAGAGTGAAGAGGAGTGGTCTGAGGTGGAGGGTGATATTCGAACTAAGACCAATCGCTTGCAGTGGGAATTAGAAAAGAAAAACCGAGAAATGGGTTTTTTGAATGAGCCGAATCGAGAGGACAAACAACAAATTTCCTCTGAAGGTTGTTTCAGAATTTGGATTGAAATGTGGCTCCTTGCCTATTTTGGCAAAACCTTATCGTAAGCTTTTTTAACTTTTGATTTCTGTACGTTCGGTGGGGGAAGACCAATCAAAGTGAAAAAATTCACCTCTTGGAGTGTCCACTCGCTCATAGGTATGTGCACCAAAATAATCTCGCTGGGCTTGAAGAAGATTTTGTGGCAATACGGCGCTTCGATAACTGTCATAGTAAGCGAGTGCGGAACTGAAGGTCGGCACAGGCAGTCCAGTGAGCACAGACTGACTGATAACTAAACGCCAGTTGCTTTCGGCTGAGTCAATTGCTTGTTTGAAGTAATCATCGAGCAACAGATTTTCTAAGGAACGGTTTTTCTCAAATGCCTCGGTGATTTTTTGCAAGAAAGCCGCACGAATTATACAACCACCGCGGAAAATTTCAGCGATTGCGCCAAAGTTTAAATCCCAATTATACTCTTTATTGGCTTCACGCATGAGTTGGAATCCTTGAGCATAGGAACAAATTTTTGAACAGTACAAGGCATCGTGAACCGCCTGAATAAAAGCAGGTTTATCGTCTATGGCAGGTGCGGCAGAGGCAGGAGATAAAATGCTTGATGCATGCACACGCTCTTCTTTAAGCGCAGATAAACAACGAGCGAACACGGCTTCGGCTATTGTGGGTGCAGGCACGCCCATATCGAGGGCATTGACAGAAGTCCACTTACCGGTGCCTTTCTGACCAGCGGTGTCTAATACAGAATCGACTAAGGGTTGATTGGTTTTTGGATCCATTTGTTGTAGGATGTCAGCCGTGATCTCCATCAAGAATGAATCGAGCAGTCCCGTGTTCCATTCTTCAAATATTTTTCCGATTTCTACTGGGGCTAAATGTAAAAGATCACGCAAAATATGGTAGGCCTCACAAATCATTTGCATGTCGCCATATTCAATTCCGTTGTGCACCATTTTCACATAGTGTCCGGCTCCATTAGGACCAATATAAGTGGTGCAACTGACACCGCCTTCCACTGGCTTCCCTGGCTTGGCTCCCATAAGTGGTTTCCCGGTCTCAGGATCCACCTTAGCGGCGACCGCAGTCCAAATAGGCTCCAACTCCTTCCATGCTTCAAAAGAGCCTCCTGGCATAAGTGAGGGGCCAAATCGAGCACCTTCTTCACCGCCGGACACACCTGAGCCGATAAACTGTAACCCTAATTCAGTTAAAGCCTTTTCTCTACGAATGGTATCGTCCCACTTTGCGTTACCGCCATCGATGATAATATCTTCTTTATCCAGCAAAGGGATGAGTGCATCAATCACCGCATCGGTGGCTCTGCCTGCTTGCACGAGAATGATGATTTTTCTCGGTCGCTTAAGAGAAGCAACAAAATCTTCAAGTTGTTCAAATCCCAATAAGGCGCCCGGTTTATTCGGGTTGGACTCAAGAAATGTTTTTGTTTTAGCGAAAGTCCGATTAAACACGGAAATATTAAAACTATGGTCGGCGATATTCAGGGCTAAATTTTGTCCCATAACCGCAAGGCCGATTAATCCTATATCAGAAGATGCAGAAGTCATAAATTGTACAATAAAAGGTTTAGTAAATGTTAGTGGATTCTTGATTGATGACAGGATCGTTCAAGAAATCAGCAATGAAATTTAAATTAGTTCTACCGGAGCCCATCTGGATTCCTTCTGCAGCTATATTAACAACAACGTCTTTGCCGGGTTGCAATAAAACTGCAGGGATGAAAATGGTGTTATCGGAAATCGTGCCTTCTATATCATTAAGAATACGGATAGGTTTCAAGTGCTCAGAAAAACGGATTTCGATTTGTCCCTTAACGGGCTCAAACTCTCCTTGATTGCGTACTCGGATGCTTAGTTCGGTGGTTTCACCAATCGTGATCGGATCTTTAGAGTCTACGATAGAAAGTGTCACACCTGGCACGGCGAGCCATTTGGTGGATGTTTCATCCGATGCCGTGAGCGCATTTTCCGTTTTGAGAAGTGTTTTTACAATCGCATCACCTGGGCGATTTGAGGTGAGTTGGGTAGCGATTAATTGATTGCTACCGGCAGGGAGAAGAGGGATCATCCAGCCAATTGCATTGCCATTGATGCGACCTCGCCCAGAATCGATAATAGAATAATTTTCAGAAACGATCTGAGTGATGCGGACATTTTCTAAGTCGGTATCGCCAGTGTTACGAATGTTGATTTTATAGCTTTTGGGCTTAAAGACATAGGCACTGAGTGGGCCGACGGTCTCTATTTGAATGCCTGATTGAACAATCTGCGTGTTTGCCTGAGCGATAGCTTCTGTTTCAGGAACACTGTTTGCATAGCTGGCACGGAAAGTATTTTCAAAGAGCCCTTGAGTCAATGCATCAGCTTGAAAGGTAAAGGTGCGAGAGGCACCCATATCTAATTCATGAATAGAATAGTTCAAAGGGGAGATTTCTTGAAAAGCGTCCGACAATTCTGCGGAAAGCGTGACAGACTTTGCAACCGCCGTTCCGGTATTGCTTAAGGTGAGTTCCCAAGTACCGGCCGTATTGCGTTCAAGTGAGCTAGGGGCAACTAAGTTCAATGCTAGTTTCGGTTGTCCAGCAAAGAGTTCTAAACTCAAAGATTGTTCAAAGCGTACTAAGGTTTGAACTTCATGGGTTCCCTGATTGGTTGGACTTAAATTAAAAGCGATGGCTTGTGTGTCGCCAGCTTTAAGCCCTTGGAAGTGCCAAATTAAAGTAGAAGCGTCTTTCAGGGTAGGGATGACCTGGTTCACTATAAATGATTCAGGTATACGCTCTTCGATCCATAAATTATCAATATCCTTTAAGACTTCTAAAGTTATATCGTAGGCGATGGTTCCTCCTACTTGGTCGGATTCAATTAACGTTTTTCTGACCAACAAACGATCGTTTTTAAAAACAAGCGACTCTTCATCAAGGTTATTGGCTTCAGAGATTTCAGGGAGTGATTCTACAAGCGGTTGATCTATTGGGCTTTCTAAAACAGTAGGTGCTGAATATTCCGCCTGCGATGGGTTGAGCGATTTAATTTTCCAACCCGTTGAAAAAAAGACTACAGCGATTACGAAAAGAATACGGTGAACATGAAGCATAATTTAAACGATTTGAGAGAGTTGAATATAGTTTAAAAAATAAGTGTTGAAGTAAGGCGATATAAAAAAATAGATAATTTTTCGCTGAGTGTTTTTAAGAAAAGAGTTCTAAATCAGGATTGGACTCAGGGTCATTTGCTTGGGTGTTTTTGTGAAGGTGCTTAGGAGGTTCCTGAATGGATTTTGAAAGCGTATTTTCACATTCATGAACTACAGAATCACATATTTTTCTTATGTGCATCGAGAGCCACTTAGTGGTGGTACTATTGGCGGTGTAGTCGGCGGGACCATAAGAATGGATGCGTCCCGCATGCAGAAGTGCATCGTTCTGAGCAAATTCGGCATCATTTTCGGGCTGAAAAACAGCATAGGTTTTTCCTCCATTATTTTTGACAACGGAAAAACACGGAATGTCGCTAGGTCCATCGGCAATATAAATCATGCGGTCGATAGGGATACGGCGGTCGCTTTTGTCAATATAGGCATTCACATCAATTGAAGGGTTTTTATTTCCGCCTTTATTAATTTCAAAGATGTAGCGAGTCTTGATTGTATTATCTACAATGGTGCCGATTTGGCTGATTTCAAAATCAAGTTTTATCATCAGTTCTTCTTGCTCGGAAAAGTGAGGCGGCATGGGTGCTTCAATGAATTCACAACCAAAAATATCGGTCACATAGTCGGCAATTAGGCTTCCACGGATCATTTCCGCAAGACCGGTACTGATAATATAATGCTCTAACTCGATGTTGTGTTTTTTATACGCTTCAGACTCTTTGGTGATCGCTTGCAATAAAGGAAATAATTCAGGAAGCCCTGGGCAAAATTGTAAATTTTGTCCCAACTCTCTTAATTTGGAATTGGTTAAACCTTCAAGGATACCATTCTTCACATAGCTGATTAAGTGATTCAGATAAATAGTGTCTGAGGAAACTCGTGTGCCTTTTTTTAGATAGATTTCAGGAAGTGCATTCACTTCTTTCCAAAAAAGTTTTTCATCGATACCAAAAGCATCGAATAAAGGGGTTTGCATATACCCTGGAATAAGGGTTTTATCAAAATCCCAAACGCAAGCGATGATATTTTGTTTGTATAAAGATTTTTTCGACATTACTTGATTGTATAGTCTTATTTAAGAACTCTTTTTTCTGCAACGAATTTTCCATAAAATATGCATAAAATACCTGATATTGAGCCATTTAAACAAAAATTAAGTACATTAGACGAACAAATGGCCGCCGCTGATTTTTTTTCGGATGCAAAAAAGGCTACGGAAGTGTCTCGTGAGCACCAAAGACTTTCCTCATTAATAGAAAAATTCGAACAGTATCATAAGGTAGAAAAACAATTAGCCGATAATGAGGAGCTTTTAAATGATGCGAGTACGGATAAAGAATTGGTCCCCTTGATCGAAGAAGAGCAAACGAGTTTAAAAGAGGAAAAAGAGTCTTTGGTTCATTTGGTATTGAAGGCGATGGTGCCTCCAGATCCAAGCGATAGCCGAAATTCAGTAATGGAAATCCGGGGCGGTGCTGGAGGCGATGAAGCCAATATTTTTGCGGGGGATTTATTTCGGATGTACAGTCGTTATGCCGAAAAGATGAATTGGCGTGTTGAGCTAATGAGTTCCAGTGCAGCGGAAACGGGCGGCTTTCGTGAAATTATTTTTAACATCACGGGAGACAATGTTTACAAGTATTTAAAATTTGAGAGTGGCGTGCATCGTGTGCAACGTGTTCCTGTGACGGAGACACAAGGGCGGATTCATACATCGACGGCTACAGTTGCGGTATTACCTGAAGCGGAAGAAGTCGATATCGAGATTAACCCGCAAGATTTAGAAATTTCGACGATGCGAGCATCGGGTGCGGGTGGGCAACATGTGAATACAACAGATTCTGCAGTACAACTTGTGCATAAGCCGACAGGAGTTACGGTGTACTGTGCAGACGAACGTTCTCAGCATAAAAATAGAGCCAAGGCTATGACGGTATTGCGATCTCGTTTGCTTAAAGCGAAAGAGGAAGAAGAGCATGCGAAATACGCGGCGGAAAGGAAAGGGCAAATTGGAACGGGTGATCGCTCCGAACGGATTCGCACCTATAATTATCCACAAGGTCGTTTGACGGACCACCGAATCGGAATGAATTTTTCGCTTCCTGGAATCGTTGAAGGAAATATAGAGTCTTTGATTGAGGCTTTACATAATGTTGATTACGAAGCCCGTATCGAAAATTTGGTACAATCTCAAAAAGGTTAAAGTGTATCGAGTATGTTGCTTACGCTGAGAGAGATCAAAAGAAAGACAGAAAAGTTTTTTTCTGAAAAAGGGATTCCTAATGGAAAGTTAGACACCGACTTAATACTATCACATGCACTGAATTTAAAACGCTTGGATTTATATCTCGATTTAGAGCGTCCAATCTATGAAAAGGAGCTGAATCATATGCGTGAGATGGTCCGCCGAAGAGCGATGCGAGAACCTTTGCAATATATTTTAGGAGAAAGCTATTTTTTCAACTGTTCTTTGCGAGTGGATAAGCGTGCTTTAATTCCTCGACCCGAAACAGAATTGTTGGTGGAGCAAATATTGCCACTGCTTCAGGATGCTGAGCATATTTTAGAATTAGGAACAGGCTCTGGCGCAATTGTTTGTGCACTGGCTAAAGCAGGAGTGGCGGCAGAAATAACCGCAGTTGACCGAGATACGGAGGCACTCGCTTTGGCAAAAAGTAATGCAGATGCATTAGCTTTATCGGAACAAATTACTTTTCTTGAGAGCGATTGGTTTTCCGCTGTGTCTCGAGAAAACTCGTTTGATATGATTATTTCTAACCCGCCCTATTTGAGTCAGGAATTGTATGATTCAGCGGAACCTGAGGTAAAGGAGTATGAGCCGAAACAGGCTTTGCTGTCTGAAGATGCAGGTATGTCTGACTTGAAAATAATTATGGAGCAAGCCTACAGCTTTTTAAAACCAGAAGGGTATTTAGTGTTTGAAACAGGAACAGATCAGCATGCAGAATTGTCAAAGGAGGCAAATCGCATCGGCTATCATAGGATAAAAACCACTCAAGATTTAAATGGATACGATCGCTTTTTGTGGATGCAACGACCCGTTTAAGATTAGAAGGTCGTGCAGAAATGCCATTGGTTTAATTAGGAAATAAAGTGAACTCAGCGCTTCGTTCGACCGTCCCATTTTCCCATAATACCCAATCACGCAAGATGCGAAGGCTCTCTCTCAAGTGTATATCATAAGACTCTTCATCTTCTTCCTCTTCGCTTTTGGAATCAAGCGTCGTTTTTTCAGAATCTTTATTGAGCAAATCCATACCGAAAGAATTTTTTAGGCTTTCCGAGTCTGCTTCTTGTGCAACTCGCACATCTAAAAGAACTTCTACTTGTTCATAGGAATTTTCTTTTAAAGCATCATAACGTTCTTCGAGTGCTTCATTGAACAATTTTTCTTCGAGTTGCTTTGAAATACGGGTTTCTAAATTAAGAGAAATTTCGGTTTCGTCATATTGTTGTGTACGCCAAGCAATTTGATCTTGAAGGTAAACAAGCTCTTCCATTTCCTTTTTTCGGCTCTCATACAATTGTGAAAGATGGAGCATCAAGCCTCTTTGATTAGGACTGGATACCTGAATTTTCTCCCAATTGTTATACCAATTGACCGGCTCAATTAATGCCCAGTCTATAGGATTTTCTAAATCAGATTCAGCGATGGGAAATAGTTCATTGACGGACGGTAAGATAATGTCGGATGAAACGCCTTTGAGTTGGGTGGAACTGCCTTTGGGCAGAAAGAATTGTTTGATGGTAATTTTAGAAGCGACAGAAGGAGTCTGAGACTGGCTAGACTGAAACCAGCTCATGGGAGAGCGTGAGTTCATGTGATAAATTTCTTGAACCGTACCTTTCCCGTGAGTTGTACTGTCGCCAATGATTAACGCCCGCTCATGATCTTGTAAAGCACCAGCGACAATTTCAGATGCCGAAGCACTGAATCTAGAAGTTAATATAACAAGGGGACCTTTCCATGCCATAGCAGGGATTTGGTCGTGCAAAACCTGCTTCTTTCCTCGTGAATCTACGACTTGAACGACGGGACCTACGGGAATAAATAAGCCAGTTAAGCGCACCGCTTCACTGAGCAGTCCGCCTCCATTTTTTCTCAAATCTAAGACGAGTCCCTCGATGTCATACGCCTCGAGTTTTTCAATCAATTCTTGAACATCATCGGTAGTTGTACCAAGGGCACGAGTTAATCCAATGTTTCCATAAAAAGAAGGGAGCTCGATCACACCAATCGGAGTAATGCTATCTTTGCCAGGAAGGTAAATCACTTTAGCACTCGCAAGGTTCGCCGTTAGTTTTACTTCATCACGGACAAGGGATACAATTTTTCTGGCGGAAGGATCCGAAGAATCACCTGGACGAATTAATAATCGTACAACGGTTTCTTTCGGGCCTTTTATTTTCCGAACGATATATTGCAGTTGCATATCAATAACATCTTCGAATTCCTCATCTCCTTGTGCCACTCCCAAAATTTCATCTTCTGCTTTGAGTTGATTTGAGCGCTCAGCAGGACCACCAGGAAGTATATCTTTGATGGTACAAATACCATCGACATCTTGGAGTTGAGCACCGATTCCAACGAACGAATTTTTCACTGCTGAATTGAAGCTTTCAAGGGTGTGAGTCGAAAGAAAACTTGAATGCGGATCGAAGGCATGGGTCATTGCATTGATGAAAGTTTCTTGAATATCACTCACTTCTCTATCTTCCAAAATGCCTAAATTTCTATTGTAGCGACGTTTGAGTTTATCGATAACTTCATCCATTTTTTCATCAAAAAAGGATTGATCGGTAAACAGGCGATTTAATTGTTTTTCAAGGGCCTCCGTATTCACAGACTCTTCATCGGAATCCTCTGCGGGCTCGCCAGCAATGGAGAGGAGTTCGTTGAGCACTTGGTATTGAATAAATTCATTCCATGTTGCATCGGCCTCGGCTTGGGTTTCGATCCATTGAGATTCGGTGCGGTCAGATTCAAATAAGGTGTCTTTTTTAAATACAAAGGGCTCATCCAATCGTTTTAAGACCCATTCAGTTCGAGCTTTAAATTTATTTGTATAATCATTATAAATAACGAACGCAGGGTATAAATTACCATTTTCTAAAAACGCTTCCATAGATTCAGAAAAACGAAATAAATAATCATCGATATCAGAACGGAGAAAATAAAGCTTAGAGTAATCTAAATTGTCTGCAAAATTTTCGATTATTTGAGACCCGCGAATCGTTTGAATTTCATTTTTTAAATAATGATTAGAACGGATTAAATTTAAGGCCCATTGTGTCTGTGCTTGCAATGCGAGTTGCTCTTTTTCGCTGAGTTTTATGTCTGCACTCAAGAAAGATACGGAAAGCAATAGCAGGAAGCTGGATGAGAACAATTGAGAGATCCGAAGTAGTTTCATAAAGGAATTGATATTATAAGAAATGAATTATGGATTTACTTATCAAACAAAGAATGTGCTTTTTTAAGCGTTTCGGCTTCTTTTTTCGTTAGGGACTCGAAACCATGTAAATTGATCTTATCTAAGATAATATTTACTTCGGCTTTCATTTGTTTCTTTTGATCTGAATAATTAACGGTGTAGCGAACGTTTGAAAAATGCTTTTTTTGTTTTTTAAACCATTTGGGTAATTCAATAGTGGGTTCTCGAAATTGAGAAAATGGAGAAAACGCATTATTATAAAAGAATCGGTAATAAATAAAGCCAGTCAGAATACCGCCAAGGTGAGCAGAATGAGCTATATTTACAGCCCCAGTGAGTTCTTCAGAAAAGAAATAGCACAGTAATGGCTAAGTAGGCACGAAGAAGCCATTTAGGCTTTAATGATACAGGAAGAACAAAGAACACCAATAAAGTGATTCTTTCTTCGGGTTTGATCAAACAAAAGAAGGTTAGAATTCCTGAGATAGATGCAGAGGCCCCGACCAAACCATATAAGCCTTGAGAAGGGTCCATGTGGAGGCTGAGATAAAACAAGGCTCCAACAATTGCCGATGAAAGATATAAATATAAAAAGGACTTAGGGCCAAGGATAGGCTCGATCACTCGGCCGATAAAATAAAGTCCGAGCATGTTGGCAAAGATATGGAAAAGCCCAGGATAGCTGTGAAGAAATGAGTAGGTTAAGAGTGTCCATATTTTCCCTTCTAAAAGATTCGAAGGATTGAGCACAAAAAAGTTTTCTATAATTCGAACATCCGGCAGCAAGATATGCAGTACATTTTGTAGCACGAACAAACCGACATTGATAACGAGTAAAATAAATACAATTGATTTCTGCTGATAAGCATTATCAGAGACAGATTTCATGTATGGCCGATCATAGATCATATAGGTATCTAATTTTTTTGAAATTATTGTGCAAGCCTGTAAGAATATTTTTTATATTATTACAGCTATATCTTGACTCAAATCATTTTATAAAAATGTTTTAAGCTATGGCAGAGAAAGAAGAAAAGTGGCCCGAAAACATTTTGGGGAAATTTTATGTAGATGAACAGTGCATCGATTGCGACTTGTGCAGAGAGACCGCACCTGATTTTTTCATGCGTAATGAAGATGGGGGTTATTCCTATGTGTATAAACAGCCCGAAAGTGAAGAGGATGTTAATCTATGTATTGAAGCCTTAGAAGGTTGCCCGGTAGAAGCCATCGGAGATGATGGGGATCAAGAGTAAGGGCGCCAAATCTTCGGTATAAAGAGTACGATCAAAGCGTAAATCTCTAGCCTACCTAAAATCATTAAGAAAGAGAGAAAGACTTTAGAGGAGTCTTTAAGCAGACTAAAACTTTCTGTGGGGCCGATAAAATCAAATCCAGGTCCAATGTTGTAGAGCGCCGATTGTACAACAGAGAATAAACTGATTAAATTTAAATTGGGCTCAAGCAACGAGAGAACAATTACCGATATCCCCTGTATGGTAAAGATAAGGATCACATAAATGAGCACATTGTGAATAAAGGTATCACTTAAGGTCTTTTTACCTAGGCGTGGGATAATGGTTTTATTGGGGCGATAGGTTTGTTCGATAGTTCGAAAGATAGCCTTAAATACAATGATGATACGAATAAGTTTAATCCCACCACTAGTCGATCCAGAGCAGCCTCCAATAAACATTAGAAACATGAGAACAATTTTTGCGGAAGGGACCCATAGGTCATAATTTGCACTGGTATAGCCAGTGGTAGTTATGATTGAGCTAGTCTGAAAAAGGACATCTCTAAATGTTTGAAAGTTAAACGGAGAGGTCTCTGATTGCATGAGCAATGCAGAAATAAGAATCACGCTGAAGAAAGCTAGACCATAAAAAGTATACACCTCGATTCCCTTTTTGAATATATCTTTGGAACCTTCAATCAGTCGAATGACAAAAATAAATGTGGTTGCCGAGATGAGCATAAAGGCAATGGCTACTGCTTCAATGAGTGGACTGTTATAAAAAGCGAAGCTTTCTGTATGCGTACTAAATCCACCTGTAGCAATCGTGGTCATAGCATGGTTGAGTGCATCAAACCAATCCATTCCAGCTAGTTTATAGGCGATGAAACAGACACTAGTAAGCGAAATGTAAAACCATAATAGTTTATTCACGCCATCTTGAATGCGTCCTTGTTCAAAATCCGATGCGGTAACCGAGGATTCGCTACTGAATAAAATCTTTGCCCCTGCTCCGAGTGAGGTGAGAATGGCCACGAAGAAAACAATCACACCTAACCCGCCGATCCATTGACTTAAGGAACGCCAAAGAAACAAACTATGCGTGAGGTCGGAAAATTCACTGAAAATAGTGGCACCTGTAGTCGTAAGTCCTGAAGTTCCCTCGAACAAAGCATCCGCAAAGGAGCAATTCTCTAAGCCCAAATAAAAAGGAAGAGCTCCGATTAAAGAACTAGAGAGCCAAGTGAGGCCGATGGTGCAAAGGGCTTCACGCCGAAAAAATAAATTTTCCGAATCGGCCCTAGGGGAGGCACGATTGGAAATAACCCTAAGAATAATCGCTAAACTTAGAGTAATTAGAATACTGTATAGAAATCCTTCAATTGAGCGATTTTGCAGGGTCTCTCCCATGAGCAATCCTCCGAACATACAAAGGCCAAGGGCAAGAGACATCGCAAAGTAAACAATACTTAATAACTTTTGAATGATAATTAGGTTCATCAGAAAATGACAAAATTATATTAACCGAGTAATTTTTTCAGCACGGTTTTCTTTTCCGCTTTTCCGGTGATGACGATCAAGCGATCGTCGGTGATAATCGTATCGTCTGCGGCTGGCACCTTTGCTTTGAACTTATGAAGCAGCGCTACCAATAAAGTTCCCTTAGGCAAGGCGACATCTTTAATTTTTTTCCCAATCGCAGGGGAATCATGAGGAATGATTAATTGTAAAATTTGCCCAGTATTATTGGGAAGTTCAGCTAATTCAGTTAGCTGAGTATTGATTAAATATTTTCGCATATATTCCGTCATGGTCACTCTCGGCGAAACAACGACTTCAATTTTTAAATCTTTTTTCAGTGAGTTGATCAATTTGTCATAGTCGCTTTTATTAATCACTAACTGAACATGTTTTGCTCCAAGTTTAGATGCCTGAATACAGGTCAAAATATTTTCTTCATCGTTTTTAGTACAAGCTACAAAATAATCAGCGCAGCCAATTTGCTCTTCCTCAAGCAATCTTAAAGAGGTGGCATCTCCATTGATTATCTCAATATGAGGAAATAGGTTGGCGAGATGTTCACATTGCTCTGGATCTTTTTCAATGACACGAATTTTGAATCGTGGGTTTGTCAGCATGCGAACTAGACTGATGGTCGTTTCACTACCACCGAACAAAACAACACTCGTGCTTTCGAGTTTTTGTCGAGGGTCAAATTTTTCTCGTTGGTTAAAAAGAGTATCGGGGTGTCCAAAAACTGTCAGTTGATCCTCTTCTTGCAGTTCGGTGTCTCCATTGGGAATAATCACAGAATCGCCTCGTTCGAGCACACCGACCCGTAAGTCTGACCCAAAATCCAATTCGCTGAGGGTTTTGTTGATGTATTTTGAGCCCTTCGCTAATTCTATACGCTGAACTTCGATTTGTCCTTTAGCAAAATCTTCAATGACAACACGACTAGGATTACGAATTGCTTTAGCCAGTTCGACCGCACAAATTCCCTCGGGATTCACAAATAAGTCTATGCCGAAATGGACTTGATAACTGAAGCTAGAAACATCGCTGTAAGTGGCATCGTGAATTCGTGCGATGGAATTTTTTGCACCAAGACCTTTTGCTAGTGAGCAAGATATCACATTTGTGCTGTCATCGCTAGTCATCGCCAAAAATGCATCACAGTCCTTTACATCTACTTCTGCTAGTTGACTGGCTGAACTTCCATTTCCTTTGATGACTCGAGCATTATGCTCTTCGTCTAATTTGGCACATAAGGATTCCGATTGCTCAATTAAGGTTACATTGTGCCCTTCCTTTGAGAGTGTCGCAGTCAAATTATGACCGACTTGGCCAGCTCCTACAATTATGATTTTCATTTAGATGGAAGTTCCACTATTAGGGAGTGTATTGTGAAGGATTTTTGAAAAATATCCAGTATTTTTTTGCCCAGAGCCAGCTAGGTATCATAGGCGGGCGTTAATTCTAAGATTTACGGTACCGAGAAAAACACTAAAGAGGTGAAGTATTTTTGGCTAGGCTTGCTTTCTTTTTGGAAATATCGCATACTCAGTGAATGTTTACTGTATTCAAAAATAGTCTGTTGAGCCTGCTTTTTTTTGTCGGACTGGTCGGTCTTTCGTATGGGGAAACTGAGATTGTTAAAGATAGCGAGTCGGCGAATTTTGAGAATGTAGAAGCGAAGACACCGAAGTTCGTTTATGTGATTCCTATCAATGAAGCGATCAATCAGCCGAACCTATTTGTTTTACGTCGAGGCTTAAAAGAAGCCATACGCAAAAAGGCAGATCTTGTCTTATTGGATATGGATACACCAGGAGGGAGACTCGACATTTGTCTAGAGATGATGGAAATGCTCGACTATTTTGAGGGAGAAACAGCAACCTATATCAATCCAGATGCAATTTCTGCCGGTGCATTTATCGCCTCTGCATGTGATAAAATTTATTTTTCGCCTAAAGGAAAAATGGGAGCGGCGGCAGTGATTCAAGGGACTGGAGAAGATGTGCCAGATACAGCACGCATGAAAATAGAAAGCTATTTACTCGCCAATATTCGTGTTTTGTCTGAAGGGGTTCGCTATCGAACAGAAGTGGTTCGTGCGATGTTTGATTCCGAATATGAACTCATCATAGGGGATGAGTTGATTAAGCCTAAAGGAGAATTATTAACACTGACAGCGAAACAAGCAGTTAAGAAATATGGAGATCCCGCAGTTGCTTTATTAGGGGATGGAATCGCCGATTCTATCAAAGCCCTATTGGATCAAGAATACGGAACCAATGGGTATCGCCTAGAGCTTTACGAGATGACTTATTCAGAAGAGTGGGCTAAGTGGCTAGCCAATATTACACCCATACTTCTTGGACTTGGGATGTTATTATTATTTGTGGAATTTAAAACGCCGGGTTTTGGCGTATTTGGAATTGGGGGCATTGTTTTGTTGGGATTATTTTTTATCAGCCAAAATATTGCGGGCTTGGCAGGGAATGAGCCGATTCTCTTTTTTGTCCTCGGTTTGATTTGCTTGTGTGTTGAGATTTTTATTTTACCTGGCTTATTTGTTTTCGGCTTACTTGGCTTAATTTTAATTTTGGGAAGTTTGCTTTTTGCGATGACCGATTTCTGGCCCGGCCAAGAGGTCCCATTAACTTTTGAACTTTTACAGTTGCCCTTAATCAACCTAGTCAGTGCGGTGGGCATTGCCTTAGTAGGGGCTTTGATTTTTGCTCGTTTATTTAAGGGTTCATTTGTTGAACGCTCGATTGTTTTATCGAGTGCTTTAGATTCAAATTCAAATGAAGAGGGAGATGCAAATTCCGTTCATGTAGAACTCATTGGAAAGCAAGGGCTCTCAATTACACGCTTGAATCCATCAGGAGTTATTGAAATCGAAGGAAAACAGTATGAAGCCCATGCAGAAATTAACTATATTGATAAGGGGAAATCAGTTTTAGTTTGCTCAATGGATAATTTTAAAATAAATGTTAAAGAACTTCTTTAAATCTAACTATTCTTAACTCTTAAACCGTTTAATTAACCTATCATGGAAATCGCTATTTATTCTATTATCGGACTCGTTGTCCTAGTTGTTGGATATATTTTTATCAACTATGTAGGGATATTTGTAAAATCTTGGCTATCAGGAGCCACAGTCGGATTTCCGACCTTGGTGGCAATGAGTTTGAGAGCGGTTCCTGTCTCGTTAATTGTTGATGCACGAATTACTGCGGTCAAGGCAGGGCTAGTTTTATCAACCGATCAACTAGAAGCACACTATTTAGCAGACGGGAATGTGGGCGAGACCGTTCAGGCTTTAATTGCTGCTGATAAAGCAAACATAACCTTAAACTGGCAGAGAGCTTGGGCATTAATGTAAATGAAAAAGGGTACTGGGAAGTCGGTGATTGAAGCGGTGCGCACATCAATTAACCCCAAAGTGATTGAGTGCCCTAGTCAAGAATCAGGCAAGCGAAGCATCGATGGTGTGGCTAAAGATGGTATTCAAGTGAAGGCGAGAGCCAGGGTTACGGTTCGTTCAAACTTAGATAAATATGTTGGAAGTGCATTAGAGGAAACCATCATTGCGCGAGTTGGCGAAGGTATTGTCACAACTATTGGTTCTGCGGATACCTATAAAGATGTTTTAGAGTCACCGGACAAAATTTCTAAAGTGGTATTAGAACGAGGCTTGGATGTGGGCACCGCTTTTGAAATTTTATCCATTGATATTGCGGATGTAGATGTGGGAGAAAACATCGGTGCGAAACTTCAAGAATCTCAAGCTGAAGCCGATAAAAATGTCGCTCAAGCGAAGGCGGAGATGCGTCGAGCAGCAGCGGTTGCATTAGAGCAAGAAATGAAAGCTAAAGTGGAAGAAATGAATGCTAAAGTGGTTGAAGCAGAGGCAGAAGTTCCTTTGGCACTGGCAGAAGCTTTCCGCAGTGGAAATTTAGGTGTTATGGACTACTATCGCTTAAATAATATTAAAGCGGATACAGATATGCGAGATTCTATCTCTAAGGATGGGGAGGAATAAGTTATTAATTCGTTTTTTTCACTAGATTCAGTTTTTGATCTCTTAGTTTGGGCGGGAGTCATTATTGTCTATATTCTGAATGCCTTTGCGAAAAAATCATCTCAAGGCACCGATGAATCGGAAGAGAGGAATCCCCGTGAGACGATAGACCCATTAGACAATCCTTTTGAGGAAATTCGCAGAGAAATTTTGCAAAAAAAGTTAGAACGCCAAAGAGTTGAAAAAGTCGAAGAGCCGATTGAAAAACAAGAAGCAGAGGAGACCCAAGTCGCAAGGAATAGGATTGAAGTCGAAGAGCCTAGCTCATTTCAGACTCATTTAAAAGAACAGGCTTTGCACATTAAACAAAAGCAGGAAGAGGCTGAGCGATTAAAGGCAAATTTAGCCCAGCTCAAAAAGGATCGCCTTAAAAAGAAGACTAACCAAAGCCACACCAATTCTGTCTATAGCTCAAAAATAGTGGCTAAAAAAGTGAAGTCCATCTTGGGCAATAAGAGCGACATTAAAGCAGCATTAGTTGCTGGGGAGATTCTTCGTCAGCCACTGGCGATGAGACAATAAGAAAGTGCATAGAGCACTCAATTTTAAGGGAGGGTTATTTTGCCAGCGTTACTGGTATTTGGCTGAAACGGTTCAGTTTCGTCATCTGTGAAAAAGGTGACAAAATTTCCTTTAGTGAAAGCAACATCAACGGGTCCCCGTCTTTTTATCGTTTGTATTTCTCCGTCAATAAGTTGCTTAGCTAAAAGTAACTTATTGTCTAATTTTTGGAGAATTTGAACATAAACATTTCCACTGGCCTTGAGAGTGATTTCCTTTATCGGATATTCGGTGCTTTTTGAGGGTTCGTTCGTTTGAGTGATCGAGCTGTTTGCTGCCGCTGTAGTTGTGTTAGCCACCACATCCTTATTTGAATTCATGGATTGGCTGATAGTTTGTATGAGCCAGAAGATACCAAAAACAAAGAGTAAGGTGGAGGTACCGAAAATAGCCGTTTTGATGTATAACTCTTTATTGGCTTGAGCTTCATCTGATACGGGTGCTTCTTCGGATGGTTCCGTTGGTTTGTTTAAATTAATTTTTCCAAGCGAAGGTTTATCTAAAAGGGGATCCAGTGTTCCTTGACCAGCGGATTGATTTAAATCGCTACTAGAGTTGAACAAGTCTGAGTTCGGTTTTTTTGATCGGCTTGAATGAGTGATCAATTGCTCTTGATATTGTGATAAAACTTTGTCGGGATTGAGCTTCAAATATTTTGCATAATTTTTGATGAACCCTCGTTTATAGATTTCAGGAAGATCGTAATCATACTCATTGCTCTCAATATTTAGAAGAAAATCTCTGCGGATTTTTGTCGCTTCAGCGGCTTCAGAAAGAGAGATACCTTTACGTTTTCGTGTCTCTTCTATTTTTTCACCAATTGTTTGCATACTTATTTGCTAAATTATTTTTTTACTTTCGCAAGCAATAATCTCAATCTTTAAATCACTCCATTCGCCTTTTTCTCGTGAGTCCATAAGCACGGTGGCATTTGGGCACAAGTGCTTGCATTGTTCCAAGTAGTGAAGCCTAAGTGTTTCGATTTCTTTGGTTAAAATACCCGACAAAATAAGATGCGCGGAAGCATGTAAACTTTTAATAATCGGTTCAGCAAATGGGATTAAAATATTTGTTTGAATATTGGCCATTAAAAAATCAATCGAGTTTTCCGGTAAGCCAGAAATTAAATCGTCTACACTAAAATCGATTGGGCTTAATGATGGGTTGTGTTTCAAATGGTCATGACATACCTGAATGGCATCTGGATCATTATCGAACCCTCTAATGTTTTGAAAGCCAAGGGCTCTTGCGGAAAGAGCAAGAATACCTGAGCCACATCCCGCATCCACCATGGTTAGGCTATCTTTGGATATATCGGATAAATAAAAATCAACTAGACGTGAAGCACAGAGTTGCGTTGTTTCGTGGCAGCCTGTCCCGAATGCCATACCTGCATCGACATAAACAGGTAGCCCTCCTTCTGGAACCGAGTAAGTCTCTTGTGCCCATAAGGGAACCCAATGAAGCAATCGATCATTCCATGGTTTAACGTACTGCTTGTAGGCGTTTTGCCATTCGGTCGCGATTAATTTTTCTTTGCTAAAAGCTAAGTCGAGCTGAGGGAAGGTTTCTTTGAGTGCAGCTATGGCCTGAGTGCAATCGCCTTCTTGATTAAAATATCCATTGAGATAATAAGGATCTGCGGCAGTTTTTTGAATTAATACCCAAGGGTTTGGTTCACATTCGTAAAAATAAGATTCCAAAGCGTCAACCTGATCATCAGGAATTTGCACGGAGATTTTTAACTCTAGTGGTGCGTCAGTCATACTATCATTTAATTTTGGTAAGGGATTTCACCTGTGCTTAATCGGCGAATTACCTCAGGGAGTAAGTGATGTTCAGCTGCATGTACTTTTTCAGTTAAAGATTCTAAAGTATCATTTGCTTCAATAGTGACAGCTTTTTGATCAATTATGGTACCTGCATCAATTTCAGGAATGACCCAATGCACGGTGCACCCTGTGACTTTTACAGGAAAGTTAAATGCGCTTTCTATTGAGTTGATGCCAGGAAAGCTCGGTAAAAGACTCGGGTGTAAATTAATAATTTTTCCATCGAGCGATTGAATAAAATGTGAGTCGATGATTTTCATAAACCCAGCTAATACAACTAAGTCGGGTTTGTGTGTTTGGATCGCTTCAAGAAAGGCTGTGGTTTCGTCTGGATGCAAACGGGCTTTTTTGGGATTACATGGAATACATTGAGCGTGTTTTCCAAATTGCTGAGCGAGGTCGAGAATAGGAGCATTTTCTTTGTCGGACAAGATCGCTACTGTGGAGACTTGGCCTAACTGTCCTTTGGCCTCAGCTTCAAGTATTGCTTTTGCATTACTGCCACGACCGGACCCAAGTATGATAATCTTAAATGACATAGAAGAGATTATTTAAAGAAATTTTTGGCCTTTTTAACAAACGATTTTGGAACAGGATTACCAGAATCGCCACAGGCCTCAGAAAAGGCTTCAAGCTTCTCTCTTTGATCTTTGGTCAGTTTTTTGGGAACTTCTACTTGTACTCTAACGAGCAAATCGCCTTGTCCATTTCCTCTTAAATGAGGCATGCCTTGCCCACGTAAGCGAAATACAGTTCCAGTTTGAGTTCCTTCAACAATCTTCAAATTGCCTTTACCAAAAAGTGTTGGAACATGGATAGTGCCCCCTAAACAAGCGAGTGAAAATTTTATGGGCATTTCACAAAATAGATCATTGTCATGACGTTCAAATAATTCGTGTTCTGCAACTATGACAACAATATATAAATCGCCCGATGGGCCCCCGTTAATACCGGCTTCGCCATTGCCTGCTGAGCGGAGTCTTGAGCCTGTATGAACACCCGCAGGAATTTTTACTTTCACTGTGCTTTGATCGACTACTCGTCCTTCGCCTCGACATTTTGAGCAAGGAGTATCTATTTTTTGCCCTGTTCCAGAGCATTCTGGGCAGGCTTGTCGAAAACTAATAAATCCACGATTGGATGAAATTTGGCCTGTTCCGTTACAGGTTGAGCAGACCGATTTTGAAGTCCCTGGTTCCGCACCCGATCCTTGGCAATATTTACATTCGCAATGACGGCGATAACGGACCTGCTTTTCGGTACCTGTGGCCGCTTCTTCTAATGTAATTTCTAAATCATAGCGGAGGTCCGAGCCTTGTTGAGCACCATTGGAACTGTGTCCAGAGCCTCCACCAAAGAAATCTTCAAAGATGCCTCCGCCACCTCCTCCACCGAAGGCTTCGCGAAAGATATCGAAAGGATCGACACCGCCACCTTGGTAAGAGCCACCGCCCATTCCATTTTGAAATGCAGCGTGACCAAATTGATCGTACGAAGCCCGTTTTTTTGGATCTTTTAACACATCATAGGCTTCTGATATTTCCTTGAAACGAGCTTCTGCTTCTTTGTCGTCCGGATTTTTATCGGGATGATATTTGACCGCAAGTTTTCGGTATGCTTTTTTTAAAGCATCTTCAGACACATTGCGATCAACTCCTAGAAGTTCGTAATAATCTTTTTTAGACATAATGATAGTTAGCTAGTTTCTTTTCCTGAGGAGACAATAACATTTGCCGCACGAATTAATCGATCATTTAATGTGTAGCCTGAGCGTACGGTTTGAATGATGTGGTCTTCGGGGACAGTTTCTGAAGCTTGATAGGCAATACTTTCGTGAAGATTTGGATCAAAAAGCGAGCCTTCCGGAGAAAGTTCTACCAATCCGTTATCGTGTAGTGCTCGATTAAGCTGCTCAAGCACCATCTCAAAGCCTTTTTTAATGTCAGCGGCTTCGGGCTGATTGTCAGCTGCCTGTAAACCAAGCTTCATGGTGTCAATAACAGGCAATAGAGACTCGATGAGAGACCCATTCGCCATTTTAATAATGTCTTGTTTGTCTTTTGCCACACGTTTTCGAAAATTTTCCAAATCGGCGACACTTCGAAGATAAAGGGACTTAAAGTCTTCTTTAGGGGAGGTGCTAGACGCATCTCCTGTTTCTTTAGCAGACTCGGGTTTTCCGTCCACCTGAGTCGCATCAGTTTCTTTGTTCACTTCAGGTGTTTCAGGTGATTCTGATTGTGTGCCTGTTTCTTTTTTCTTCATAATGTTCCAATAGAGTGCGATGATTTTTGAATTAAGATTATTTCCATTGACGGATGAATTTCAAATTTTATTAGCTATTTCTGCTTTATGTTTCTATAGATTTAAATTGGATGAAAAACAATACCGTAAATCGAATTTTGATTGTTGATGATGAACCGGATGTGACTGAGTTGCTTAAGTACAAACTCGAACAAGATGGGCATCTTTGCCAAGTGGTCAACAATCCATTGTCATTTATTTCTGTGGCAAGAGAATTTAATCCAGATTTGCTTTTGTTGGACATTATGATGCCTGAATTGAATGGTTTGCAACTCTGTAAGATGGTGCGATCCGACCCAAAAATGAATACGATACCAATTATTTTTTTAACTGCACGGGGTGAAGTAGAAGATCGTATCAAAGGATTAGAGTCGGGCGGAGATGACTATATCTCCAAGCCGTTCAATACTAAAGAGCTTCTATTGAGAATTGGTAAAATATTGAACCGAAATCATACAAATGAGACGGCAAATACTAAAAATCGTATTCAAATAGCCGGCGTATTATTAGATGAGTCCTTACATGAATTGACGGTGGACGGTGAAGTGGTTATTTTAACGGCAACAGAATTTCGTTTGTTAAAACTGTTAATGCTCAGAAAAAACCGTGTTCAAACGAGAGAAAATTTATTAGTGAATGTATGGAATTATGATACGGATATTGAAACTCGAACCGTTGATACCCATGTGCGAAGAGTTCGAGAAAAGCTTGGGCCTTATGGTAATATGATAGAAACAATCCGTGGGGTTGGCTATAAGGCAGTCGATATCAAATGAGTTTGTTGTTACTAGGTATTATAGTTCTTTTAATCGGGTGGTACGTTTATCGTGCTAATGAATCCGAGAAGATTATTCAGCAACTCATTGAATCGGTGAACGAAAAGCGCCGTTTTTTACTCAGGGATTCGAGTTCAAATATTCAGGCCAAAGCTTTAGAAAAATTAATTCTCTCGGTGAATACTCTGATTGATGATTATGGGGATGATCTTACGGAGACAAGTGGGTTTTCAAATCAAGTTGAAGCTACCTTAAGTTCTATTCAAGAGGCGGTATTTGTTTTAAATGATGATCATATTATTGAATATGCCAACGAATCAGCAGAACGTATTTTTAATTTTGGTCGCGAAATGGAAGCGGTTCGACTTGAATCCATGGTACGCTCCACAAGCTTATTGGAGTATTTAGCCAAATTTAAAATAAATCGGGCAACGGCCATGGAGCAGGTCTCAATCGAATTAGGCGGAGAAACCTTATGGTTTGAGGCGTCATGTTCTAAAATCTCTTTATCAAATCGATCCAGTTCAACAGCCATCTTGCTTGTATTGCATGAAATCACTCGCTTAAAAAAATTGGAGGTTATGCGAACGGACTTCGTAGCTAATGTATCACATGAATTAAGAACACCCTTAACTATTATCAAGGGCTTTTCCGAAACTTTAGTCGATGACTATGAGTCCTTAAGTGGCGATGAAAAAATACGCTTTACTAAAAAGATAAAGAATAATGCTGAGCGATTACATTTGCTGGTTGAAGATTTGTTGACCTTATCTCGTTTGGAATCGCAGCCAGACCAATTGGATTATTCGGTTCATGAATTTGACCAATTATTGCATGATGTTAAAGAGAATTATGCCAGACGTCTGAAACAAAATGAGCAATCGATTGAAGTCGATTTTGATTTTGAGATTAAGCCATTTGCTTTTGACCGCCATCGGATTA
The DNA here is from genome assembly GCA_027620575.1 of Verrucomicrobiota bacterium. Taxonomy (GTDB): domain Bacteria; phylum Verrucomicrobiota; class Verrucomicrobiia; order Opitutales; family Coraliomargaritaceae. The sequence goes on along the minus strand of JAQCDT010000003.1, from coordinate 2,686 downwards.
ATCAAGTCTTTGATAATTTATTAGAAAATGTCTTTCGTTATGCCTCAGAGTTTACCGTACTTCGCTTGTCAGCCGATTTATCTGAAGATAAATCATATATCATTTGCAAGGTGTCAGATGATGGGCCCGGAATTCCTGAGAAGAGCTTACCTCATTTGTTTGAGCGATTCTATCGAGTCGACAAAGGGCGAAGTATAGAAAAAGGTGGAACAGGTTTGGGGTTAAGTATTTTGAAGCATATCATTTTGCTCCATGGGGGTGTCGTACGGGCAGAAAGTACACTGGGTAAGGGGACAACCATTATTTTTAGTTTACCTTATTCAAATGTAGTGGAGATTTAAGCGGATGGAGAAAAAAGATATTCAAATGCCAAATTCTGAGGGCTATTTGAAAGAACTTAGGCGTTCAGAAGAACGCAAAGCAGAGATTGGGCAATTTCTTCAACATTATTTACCCGATCCAGCAAAGATTGTTTTTGAGGCAGGTTGTGGTCATGGGCATTGGTTGACGAGTTATGCCATGGAGAATTCTAATCAAATGTGCTTAGGGATTGATTTGATCGCTGGTCGAGTAGACAAGGCAAATCAGAAGAAAGAGAAGCGAGATTTAAAAAATGTACATTTTTTAAAGGCTGAACTAGGAGAATATTTAGAGGTATTGCCCAAAGGAATCACATTTGAAGCGGTGATATTTCTCTTTCCAGATCCATGGCCCAAAGCGAGACATCATAAAAAGCGAATGATACAAAGTACGCTTCTTGAAAAACTGGCAAACCGAATGGAAAGCCGTGGAAAATTCTATTTTCGTACCGATGACCGCTCCTATTTTGATTGGACAGTCGAACACCTCAATGAATCAAAATTTTGGAAAATTCAAGATGAAGCCGACTGGCTTCATGAAGAGAGTACCTATTTTCAAAATTTAATGGACGACTACTTTTCTGTCGTGGCAGAGGTGCAGTAATTTAGAAAATATCTAGGCTGAGGATTAAAAATAGTTGTCCAACTAGAGCGATTAAAAATAAAGTATAAGAAACCGTCATGAATGCATCGAATGCGAGATGTTTGATTTGGGGTACTTTCTTTTTTGGAGGTCTAGGGGCATTTTCTCCAGAATTAAGCACACTAGAAGCTTTTTTATTTTCTCTGAGTTGAGAGATACGATCGGTTAAATTTGTAGGACTGACCATAATATAAGCATCTCATTTTATTCTCTAAATGCAATATTTTTAGGATTTTTTCATTAGAGTGTTGACCGAAGCATAAGTCGTGTTCATTTCGATAGGGTTTAATTATTACAAAAGCTGAATAAAAACGGAGTAAATTCTTTTTTGAAACAGTTCATTACATATATATTTTTATTATTACCATTAAGTTTTGTATTTGGGGCAGACACTTCTGGAGGTTCCTCTGGCGTAAGTCCTTATGCTTACGAAATTGGTAGAATTTTTAATTTGCCGCTTACAAATGCGATTTTAACGACATGGGTGGTTTCAATCGTCTTTATTTTAGTCGTTCGTTTTGCCGTAGGAAAGCCAAGCTTAGTTCCAAATAAAGCGCAAAGTGTGATTGAAACATTGATCGAAGGGCTGAAAGGTTTGTTAGAACCCATTTTAGGCAAGAAAGCTTTTGAACAAGCATTCCCTCTTTTATTAGGATTTTTTGTTTTTATTCTCATTCATAATTGGAGTGGATTGCTTCCTGGAATCGGGGTGTTTGGATTTTATGATGAGTCTGGCCATCTAAAATACTGGTTGAGGCCTGCAAGTTCGGATCTGAATGCTGCTTTAGGGTTAGCTTTAATTGCCATGATCGCATGGGCTTACCTAACGATTAAGATAGCCGGGGCTAAGTTCTTTGTTTGGGAATTGTTTGGAAACAAGGCGAGCAAGAAAGATACACCCGCTCCCATCTATATGCTTCTCACGCCTATTTTTATATTAGTTGGGGTGATTGAGGTGGTTTCTATTGCGTTTCGTCCCGTGTCTTTGTCCTTCCGTTTATATGGAAATGTCTTTGGCGGGGAAAACTTATTAGCAAGTATGACTGGCCTAGTTCCATATTTGTTGCCCGTGCCTTTTTATTTTTACGAAATCCTAGTTGGCGTGGTACAGGCATTGATTTTCACATTATTAGTTGCCATTTATATAGGATTGATAACAAATCATGGAGAAGAACACTAAATAAAGACTTTTTATCATGTGACCGTGAAGTAATCCGCGGGCGTGATGACACACAATAAAATAACCTAAAATTCAAAATTATTATGATATTTGATCTATTATTAGCAGCAATCGAAGGAAAAATTCAAGTCGCAGCAGCGGCTTTAGGCGTGCCTATCGGCATTGGACTGATTGGTTTCAAGGCCTGTGAATCAGTAGGACGTAATCCTGAAGCAGCCACTTCAATTCTTGTCCAATCAATTATTTGTATGGCCTTCGCGGAAGCGATTATTTTCTTTGCCATTTTCCTTGGCTAACCTTTTCAATCACCGCTGTGTATCAATTTGCACAGCGGTGATTCATTTTAAAACTTTTAAGTATTATGTATAAATTCATTTCAGTTTGCTTATTCAGTGTATTTTTAACGCTTGGACTTCAAGCAGCCGATAGTTCTGCGGAAGCAATTTTGGCTACAGTTGAATCAGAGAGCACAACGCTCGTTGAAGAGCCTGGAAGAATTGAAGC
>JAQCDT010000101.1 GCA_027620575.1 Verrucomicrobiota bacterium | reverse complement strand
CACCCTCGAAGAAATTTTTTTAAATTATTATTAGCGGGCCTGACTTCAGGTTTCATCTATGCGAAGAAGCCCTTAAATATTTTGAATAACGATGAAAGGGATCGCTTTGGAGGCTGGAAAGGGAAACAGTTTGAGGCTAGTGGATTTTTTCGAACGGAATTTGATGGCAAACGTTGGTGGCTGGTCACTCCTGAAGGAAATGCTTTTATAACCTTCGGTGTGAATCATTACCACGCAAGTTGGTGGGCACAGGATCACAACCGTGATTACTGGAATAAAACATTTGGCGCAAAAAAATCATATGATGCAAACTGGAATAAAGGTTTTCGAAATGCGGCATTAAATGACTTAAAACGATTAGGGATCAATACGCTTGGCATTCACACAGATGCACCGATGCTAACTGAGCCTCCAGGGAACGCTTGTTTTCCATATGTCGCCGAATACACGCCTTTAAAACTATCCCATTATCTCAACCCTCCTCCAGAATCCTACATGGATGTTTTTTCACAAGATTATGCGGATATCTGTGAACAAACCGCTAGAGATATGGTTGCCCCTTACGCAAATGATCCAATGATTTTGGGTTTCTGTATGTCAGACTGCCCTTTGTTTACTGATGGGGAAGCAAAATGGTACAAAGGGACTACTTTTCCTCGTCAGATAAGAAATTTAGGCAGCGAATCTCCTGGCAAACGAATCTATGTACAATTGATGTCTAAACATTATCAGCGAATTACGGATTTCAATCGGGTATATCAAACACAGTTCAATTCTTGGGAAGATTTATCCAAAGCGACCCATTGGAGAGACAATCTTTTTCCAGAAAGTGAAGATGAACGAAAAGATAATGCACACTTTTTAGAGCTTTGCGTGGATCAATATTACAAAATAGCTAAATTGGCTTTTAAACGCCACAACCCTAATCATCTTTTTTTAGGTGATAAATTAAATGGAAATTCAGATGGACTGGACACCGTACTCAAAATCACCTCACGATATACCGATCTCATAAATTTCCAATATTATGACATTCTTGAAAATCAGGCGATTAGTATGCAAAGATGGTCTGAAAAAATTTCCATTGAACAGCCCTTACTGAATGGGGATTCAGCTTTCACTGTCCCCACTGAAACAATGCCTAGGCCCTTTGGTCCGCATTGCTCCAATCAAGCAGAAAGAGCTCAACACACTCTAGACTACATGAAGCAATCTCTAGCTCGTAAAGATTTTGTCGGTTGGCACATGTGTGGAATCATTGATACCACAAAATTTATGCCGGGAAAGCAAGATTACCAACATCAAGGTTTGATGACAACTCATGGAAAGTATTACCAAGCTATGGAAAAGTCCGTGCAAAAGATTAGCTCACAAATGTATGCTTACGCACAAAAACAGGCTAGATATCCAAACAGTCTTTATACGGCTCAGTGCAAAAAGAATTTCCCTTGCTCAATACTTGACAAATGTCGCAGAAAGACTTGTTTTTAAACGCTTTGGTATGGGTCGATAGCTCAATCGGTAGAGCAGTTGACTTTTAATCAATTGGTTCGGGGTTCGAGTCCCCGTCGGCCTACCAAAGATTTTTCTTAGTGTTTGTCGGACTCACTTTGCTTTAAATCTACGTTTTGTAGACAATTCGTGCACATTGATCGCACGCAATGATTTCTTCACCAGCGATGGCTAATCCAAGCACATCGTTGGATACTCTCAAATGGCAACCTGCGCAGTTTTGTACTTCGATCGCAGAAATATAGGGCGGGCGTTTTATTTGAGACTTAGTTCGATCATAGGTTTCAAGTGTACTTGGTTCGACTGTCTCTCGTGCATTTGTGTATTCCATTTCTGCAGATTGAACATCCTCTTTCAATTGTTTCAGCCGTGCTTCTAATTCAGACAGTTGCTTAGTTTGTTCGGCTATTCGCTGATCGATCTCAGCTTTTGCCTGCTCAAAACTGATTTTTGCCTCATCAATTGAATACATAATTTCAATTTCTTTCTCTTCAAGTTGAGAAATATCACTTTGTGCCTGTTCGATCTGATGGGTTAAAGCCCGATATTCTTCGTTCTTTTTCACCTCTAATTGCTGTGTTTTGAATTTGGCGATATCCGATTCCTTGGATTTAATTTGGGAATCCAAATCATTTCTTTCCACTTCTTTAGCATTTAATTCACTTTTCGCAGATTCAATAGAGGCTTTTTCCTCATCGATTAATGTCTCAATTCTTGCCCGATCATTAGGAATTCGCTCTATCTCTTGCTGAACTTTTTGCAGTGCTAAGTCTTTTGTTTGAACAATTAATAATTTTTCAATTTGGGGATGTATCATTATAGTGCTTGAGTGATTGAGGACGATTCTTAATGTAAGTCAAAAATTAGATTATGGATAGTAAAAAAGCGATTCAAAATGAAATTGATGATGCAATTTTCAATTTCACCATTGGAGAAAATAAACAAGCCAAGGAACAATTAAATCAATTGCTGAAAGAGCATCCTGAAGAAAAAGAAGCATGGCATGCACTCGCTGAAATTCTTTGGTCAGAAAAAGATTTCCAAGCTGCCTTAGAGGCCGCAGAAAAAGCTTTAGCCATCGACGATAAAGATTTGCACATTAACACCACATTATCAAGAATTTGGGTACAAATTGGTGATCAAAAAAAAGCCGAGTATTACAATGCACAAGCACGTATGTTGGGCTGGAAAGAACAGCTAAAAAATCCTCCTGAATCTCTTTAAATCAAGGAGTACACTGCTGATTTTATTTTGACTGAGAATTGACAGGCACAGCTTGTTTTATCAAATTGGAGCAAAATGGACGATACCACTTACACACTAGAATTTGAAAAGCCACTCCGTGAGCTAGAAAAGCAATTGATCGCACTTCAACAAGTTTCAGATGAAACTAAAGTCGATGTGAGCCAAGAAATTAAAGCGATTGAATCTAAACTCGAGCTTCTAAAATCGAATATTTATTCAGATTTAAGTCCATGGCAACGGGTTCAACTCTGCCGCCATCCAAAACGCCCCTACTCGCTCGACTACATTGAGCGTATATTTACGGAATTCGAGGAACTTCATGGGGATCGACGCTTTAAAGATGATCCTGCTATTGTTGGCGGTACTGCACTCCTTGACGAAGAACCTGTCATGGTTATCGGACAACAAAAGGGACGCAATACCAAAGAAAATTTAAAACGGAACTTTGGTTGCCCGAATCCTGAAGGCTATCGTAAAGCTATGCGACTGATGCAAATGGCCGAAAAGTTTAATATGCCCATCATCACATTAGTGGATACACCAGGAGCCTATCCAGGAATTGGAGCCGAGGAACGCCACGTCGCTGAAGCCATAGCCGTCAATATTAGAGACATGAGCACACTGAAAGTTCCTATTATCACCATCGTGATTGGAGAAGGTGGCTCAGGTGGCGCACTTGGAATTGCTGTCGCTGATTCTGTGATGATTTTAGAAAATAGTTACTATTCGGTTATTTCCCCTGAAGGCTGTGCGGCGATTCTTTGGAAAGACCGAGCGGCTGCACCCCAAGCGGCTGAAGCGTTAAAATTTAGCCCAAATAACTTAAAAGAATTTGGTGTGGTCGATGGTATCATTTCTGAACCTGCAGGTGGTGCTCATAGAGACTACGACCTTGCGGCGAAACACCTGAAAAAAGAAATTAAGGCTAATTTAACTCGATTAAAGAAACTCAGTTCTAAAAGCTTATTGGATAAGCGTTACAAGAAATTCCGCAACATGGGAATTTTTGAAGAACTCACGCCTACAGATTAAGGACTAGCCCATCATAGGCCAAAGAAATAGTGTTAGGTAAAGACGCTTCGGTTGTCTCGTGATCGACTGCATAGGTCATATGTGTAAGATACGTTTGTGGTGCGTTCACTTTCTGTGCGCAGGCAATCGCCTCTTCAATATTCATATGCGTGGGATGCAGCTTAGGCCTCAGCCCATCAATGATTAATACGTCCACTGCATCGGCTAACTTGTAAGCATCTTCTGTCAGCATCTTGCAATCTGTATAATAAGCCAATTGCTTACCTGTCGCTTTTTCCGTGAAGACTAGCCCTAAGACATCCACCGCACCATGTGGCAGTAAAGCCGACTCCACAACGCCTCCCGGCAATTCTAATCGTTTTGGCATCGGATGCAGAGCAAATGCCGGATAGCCAATTGATACTGGCTTATCGCAAATCGCATAAGGAAAGATAGATTTCACTCGTTCTAGTCCCTCATCTGTACTGTAAACAGGCATAGCCATGCCATCATTCAAATCGCAAAATCGCCTCAAATCATCCATTCCCATGACATGGTCTGCATGTGCATGAGTAAGAATAAATGTGTCCACTGAAAGAATTTCATTTTGAATACACTGCAGTCTAAATTCTGGACCTGCATCCACTTGGATATGATGCCCTCCCATTTCAATATGAATTGAACACCGTGTTCGCCAATTTTTCGGATTTGCCAAATCACACCCTCCTTTGGGATGGGCAATCATTGGAACGCCCTGCGAAGTTCCTGTTCCTAAAAACACAGCTTTCATATGTTTGATAAATGAATCACTCGGATAAAAAATCAAACCTTTACTTAGATGTCATGAGATCGAAATAAATCAAGCGATGGTCACTTGCTCGATAAAAATCTTCGCTGTCTAAAATTGAAGCAAGTCCACCTTGCACGAATGGCATCAAGCTTGGCGATAGCACAAATCCATCCACCATAGAATAGACCTTTTCTTTATTATAAAAATGCGTCCAAGATTCTCCTCGGCTATCTTTTGCCATTAAATGCTCTCCTATCGACCTTTTGCCTTTTTTAT
>JAQCDT010000100.1 GCA_027620575.1 Verrucomicrobiota bacterium | reverse complement strand
CGCACACTTTGGAGATAATGCTGGATATGCACAGCAATTCCTTTTTTCGGCTGCCCGATCTAAAGATATTACGATTTAGCCAATAATTTCTGCCCTACAATCAAGCCAGTCACTAGAGCTAAAATACCACCCAAAACAGAAAAGGTCGCATACAATCCAGCATCTAATGCACTCGCATTCATCAGCCCCTCAAACAATAAAAAAACAAATGAAGCAAAAGTGGTAAAGCCTCCACAAAAACCTACACCCCAAAAATACCCATGCACTTTTGCATTTGCCGCATCCATTCTTTGAGAACGAATTAAAAAGAATCCAATGAGAAAAGATCCAAGTATATTAATCAAAAAAAGCGATGTGTAAGCATTAGCCCAGGCAAACGACAATAGGAATGTATCCGCACAAAAACGAGACAAGCCACCTAAAGCACTACCCACACCAACAGCCAAGGGAGCAGTCATCTTCATTTCAAAAGCCCTCCATTAATAACTAAAGCCGCCCAAAATCCAATTACGCCAAAAATTGGACTTCCAATCATATAGAAGAAGGCATAGCCAAATTTTTGCTTCTGTATCAAATCATAACTTTCTAGGGTATAGCTAGAAAAAGTAGTCATCCCTCCGAGAAAGCCAATTTCGAGCAATGCTTCACGATCTAGGTGGCCTTCAATTAAGATTCCATAGGACAAAACGACCCCAAGTAAAATAGAACCGAGACAATTCACGACCAAAGTTCCAATAGGAAACCCATTCAATTGAAAGCGATTCAGCCAGGTCGATAAAAGAAATCGACAGAGACCACCCACAAAACTTCCTATGAGTATATATATGATAGACACCCACTTTCTTTGACCCATCCGTGCAATTTAGTAAAGATAAAGTATGCATTTCTTTTAAATTAGTCCTTGATCTTTTTTGAGAGTCTTCTTTTATCTTACCTTTTATTTCAAACAATTACGTCATGACACAACACAACAGCTTTAAAGCCAGTAAGGCAGGCGGTAAAAAGAACCGTACAGTTTTAAAACGATTTGAACGAGTCGATCTACTTCGCAAACGCGGTGAATGGTCAGATGGGCAGCGTGTTATTGGTTTAAAGAAAACTAAACCTGAAGAATAATAGCTGAATCAATTTTTCATCAAGCCCTCTAATTTTGAGGGCTTTTTCTTTTACAAGCTACGAATACTTCTTAAATCATATTCCTATTCCTATTCCTATTGCTATTGATATTGATATTTAATCTATGATTACACTGAACAAAATAGAGCACCATTACGGCGAAAAAGTATTATATAATGGCATCGATGCTACGATTGGGCCAAGGGATCGTATTGGACTAGTCGGCTCTAATGGCTCTGGAAAAACGACCCTTCTTAAAATTCTTATGGGAGAAATGGAAGCGAATAAAGGTCGTATCGAGAAGGCAGAATATGTTAATATTGGCTACCTCCCTCAAGATGGCATTCAAACTTCCGGTAAGACTTTATTTAAAGAAGCCGAAACCGCCTTTGGTGATATTTTAGAATTACAGGATAAAATAGCCAAAGCAGACGAAGCTATGCTGGAGATGGATACCAGTAGTGAAGAATACTATGACTTAATTGATGTCTTAGGAGAATGGGAACAAAAACTAGAGGAGTCTCAACCGGATCGCATCAAATCAAAAATTGAACGTATTCTGACAGGCATAGGCTTTGAATTATCTGATCTAGAAAGAGATACGGGTGAGTTTTCTGGAGGTTGGCAAATGCGTATCGCACTGGCTAAACTTCTTCTTCAAAATCCATCTCTAATAATTTTGGATGAGCCGACTAACCACCTAGATATTCGTTCACAAAACTGGGTCGAAAATTATTTAAAAAATTATCAAGGCGCACTTATTGTTATATCTCACGACCGAGCCTTTTTGGATACAGTTACAAATAAGACCTACGAACTCAAACTCGGAGCGCTGAATATCTACAAAGGCAACTATTCTTTCTTTTTAGAAGAAAGTAAAAAGCAACTCGATGTCCTTCGTAAGGCTCATGCGAACCAACAAAAAGAAATTAGAGAGATCAAAGACTTCATCAATAAATTTAGATCTAACGTCAAGAAAGCGAGTCTAGTACAAAGTCGAATTAAGCAACTTGATAAAATGGATGTCATCACCATCCCTAGAGAAGAAAAAAAAATCTTTTTTCGCTTTCCTAAACCCCCACCCGCTAGCTCGAAAGTTATCACCATCAACAATCTACATAAAGCCTACGGTGATAATGTTATATTTGATGGGCTAGACTTACGAATTGATAACGGCGACCGTATAGCTGTCGTCGGTGTAAATGGTGCAGGTAAATCAACTTTAGCTCGAATCATGGCCGATCAAGAGCCCTACCAAAGTGGTAGCATAGAAAAAGGTATCAACACCGTCATTTCATATTTTGCCCAATCTCAAGCGGAAGAACTGAATCCCAACAATACTGTATTGGAAGAAGTTGAAGCTTCCGCAAAAGGTAATGAAGATGCAAATCCAAGGGCCGCTTTAGGGGCTATGTTATTTTCGGGAGATGCCGCATTGAAAAAAAATACCGTTTTATCAGGTGGTGAACGTAATCGAGTTGCACTTTGTAAGATGCTTATGCAACCAGCAAATTGCTTAATTCTCGATGAACCTACCAATCACCTCGATTTAAAATCCAAAGAAGTTCTACAAGATGCGATAAATGAATTTGAAGGTACTGTTATTTTAGTATCTCACGATCGATCATTCCTAGATGGCGTTGTAAATAAAGTCTTAGAAGTTTCTAAAGGCAGTATGCGAATGCTCACTTGTAATGTTTCAGAATATATTCAGCGTATTGAATCAGAAATGGAGCAATCATAAATATGGGACACGAATTCAACTATCGAGCCATTGCCGCAATGGCGGAGAATCGAGTGATTGGAAATCAAAATACCATCCCTTGGCATTTGCCTGAAGACTTTAAATGGTTCAAAAAAACAACAATGGGACAAACCCTACTCATGGGGCGTAAAACATTTGATTCCATTGGTCGACCATTGCCAGGAAGGCAAACGATTATACTGAGCCGTAAACCATTATCGATTCCTGATACTGTGACAGTAAATACGATTGATGCAGTCGAATCAGTAGCGACAAGTGATACGATTTGGATTGCTGGCGGTGCAGAAATTTATCAACTCATGCTCCCTAAATGCTCCGATCTTTATTTAACTCGAGTTCACCTAACCCCTGAGGGTGACACATTCTTTCCTGAATTTGAGCATAACTTCAAATTAGACTCAGTCCTTGAAAGCAATGATGCATTTTCCATCGAGCATTGGAAAAAGTCCTAAACTTGGACACTATAAACTAGTGCTGGTGCTCAGAATTTTCTTCTGCTAGTTTCTTTTTATCCCACTTGAAATGATCATCAGGTAAAGTACCCCCTAGTTTAAGTAATTTATCCTTACCAAATACCATTTCTTCTCGAGTATACCCAGATAAAGAAAAATTATCTTGGAGGAAAATGGCTTCTTCAGGACACACTTCTTGGCACAAACCACAATAAATACATCTCAGCATATTGATATCAAATGCTGCAGGCTCTTTTTCAATATGAGCTCTATCTGATTCCTCTTCATCAATTTCACTTGGCTTAATCCGTATGGCCTTTGGAGGACACACAAACTCGCATAATTGACATGAGACACACTTCACTCTCCCTTTCGGATCTTTGACTAAGGTTGGTACACCACGATAATTTTCAGGGATGACAGGGCGTACCTCGGGATATTCTAAAGTCACCGGCTTTTTAAACATGTTCACAAAGGTCGCCGCCAAACCAGACGCAATTTGCGGAATGTAGGTTTTTTCCGAAAATGTTAAGGGCTTACGCTCTAATACTTTTGTTTTAGCCATGATTATTTAGTAAGTCAGATTATCAATAAAAGCGATTAAGAAAATGTAGAAGACAAAATTGGCAACCGCAAGCGGCAACAATATCTTCCAACCAAGATGCATCACTTGGTCGTAACGGAAACGAGGCATCGACCAACGCATCCAAATAAAGAAGAAAATCATCAAGAAAATTTTCAACATGAACCAAGCGATGGAACAAAGAATGCCCAGGAGTCCATCTGGCCAAGGATCCGCAATACCAGGAAGGAAATGCCATCCTCCTAGGAATAATAATACAAAGAGTGCAGAGCCCATAATAATATGGGCATACTCAGCGACAAAAAACAGGCCAAACTTAAAGGCTCCATATTCTGTATGAAAGCCACCCACGAGGTCGGTTTCCGATTCAGCCATATCAAAGGGTAAACGATTGGTTTCTGCAAAAATTGCGACAAGGAAGATCAGTGCGGAGATCGGTTGCCAAATAATCAGCCATAATCCCTGTTGAGACTGGACCACTCCAAATAAAGATAAGCCATAATCCGTACCCGGTGATGCTGCCCAAAGAAACACAGGAAGGATAGACAGCCCCATCGCCAATTCATAAGAAATCATTTGTGCAGTTGATCTGATCGCACCTAAAAATGGATACTTACTATTCGATGCCCAGCCCGCTAAAACAATTCCATACACACCTAAAGAAGAGACTGCCAAAATAAACAAAATACCGACATCGATATTAGCCAGAACAATCGGCTGTACCATTCCATTGATATCGATGTATCGACCAAATGGAAGCACCACCATTGTTGTTAATGCAGGTGCCAATGCTATTATAGGAGCGAGGTAGTAATACCCAATTCGCACATGCTGTGGCGTAATTTCTTCTTTAAATAAAAACTTCAGTCCATCGGCTGCAGGATGAAATATGCCTAAACGCGTGAGAATCTTTCCTATAATTG
>JAQCDT010000099.1 GCA_027620575.1 Verrucomicrobiota bacterium | reverse complement strand
AGATGCCGTAGGGTCTTTGGCTCAAGCACTATCAAAAAAAGGGCATGACGTTCGTATTGTTATTCCTAAATACCATAATTTAAAACATTTTGAATCGGCTCGTTTATTAGAAGATTCTTTTTTACATGTTCAATTGAGTGCCGAAGATAGCTACACTCGTGTTTGGGAAACCGAATATCCGGATTGTTCTGCAAAGGTTTATTTTCTAGAATATGAAATGTATTTCGGCTCTGGAGAGGTTTATTGCGGGCCTAGTGGGAAGGAAGAAGACAATGGCTATCGTTTCGCATTTTTATCTCGTGGTGCCTTAGACCTTTGTAATCATTTGAAATGGTCTCCGGATATTATTCATTGTCATGATTGGGCGACAGGGCTTGTGTCTGCTTATTTGAATACAAATGACTTTAATGAATCTCTAGGGCGTGCTGCTTCAATTATGACGATTCATAATTTGCAACATCAAGGTTATACCTCTCAGTCAGTTTTGGAATATGCAGGATTGCCTAGTAGCTTATTTCGGCAAGATGGCTATGAGTCACATGGGCAAGTAAACATGCTTAAGGGCTCTATTTACCATTCTACGAAGATATTGACCGTCAGTCCTTCGTATGCAAAGGAAATTCAGACTGCAGAATATGGATGTGGATTGGAGTCGGTTACACGTTTTCGATCAGCTGATTTGATTGGCGTAATTAATGGTATCGATACAACAGAATGGAATCCTTCTATAGACCCTTTGATTATTGAAAATTTTTCATTAGATGATTTGTCGGGTAAATCCAAATGTAAGCGAGACCTTCAATCCATATACGGCTTGGAAGTGGACGATTCGGTGCCGGTATTTGTGGTAGTTTCTCGCCTATATGACCAAAAAGGTTTGGATCTCTTATTGCAAATAAGTGATCGTCTAATGCACGAGACGAATATTCAAATCGCTTTAGTTGGAACAGGTGATGCTCGTTTAGAAAATGCTTTCGTTCATTTAAGTAAGATTTACCCCAAACGCTTTTCTGCATTGTTAAAATTCGACAATAGTTTAGCGCATAAAACAATTGCAGGTGGGGACTTTCTTTTAATGCCAAGTCGATTTGAACCTTGTGGTTTGAGTCAAATGTATGCCATGCAATACGGTACGATTCCAATTGTTAGGCGTACAGGTGGACTAGGAGACTCGGTTCCTGTTTTCCCTGAAGATTGGTCTAAAGGCTGTGGATTCAATTTTTCAAATATAGATGCAATTGAATTTTTAAATGTCATCGAGCAAGCCTCACAATGCTTTAATGAAGACAAGCAAACATTTTTAGCTATGCAATCGAATGGTATGAAGATGGATTTTTCTTGGACTGCATCAGCCGAGAAGTATGAGGCACTTTATGGATGGGCCATGGATGCGCGTAAGCAGGCGTTTCTTTAAAGACTCTTTTGGCGATTTATTTCGTATAAACAGATTGCAGTAGCGACCGACACATTCAAAGAATCCGCATATCCTTTCATCGGAATGTTGATCAAGATATCGGCTTGATTAAGCCATTTTTCGGATAACCCATGGCTTTCGCTTCCCATCAGTAAGGCTGTTCTATGAGTGTAGCTTTGTTTAGAGTAGCAATTATCTGTGTTAGGTGTTGTTGCGACACTCATAAATTGATGATCTTTGAGCCATTGGCATAGATAGTCGCTCTCAACATGTATGATCGGAAGACGAAATACGATACCTTGAGATGCTCTTATAGCATTTGGGTTGTAAGCATCCAATAAGCAGTTGTTCATTAGAATAGCATCAACGCCTGCGCCTTCTGCACTCCGTATAATTGCTCCTAAGTTTCCAGGCTTTTCAATACCCTCCAAAACTAATATTGTGCTGTCTTCTTTGAGTTTAAGCGTTGATAAACTGATATCCTTAGCTTCAGATAAAGCGATTAGCCCATCGGGACCTTCTCGGTAGCTGCTTTTTGAAAACGCAGAGCTATGCATACGGATTAATTGAAGTTGTGAGTCATTTTGTAATCTTTCTAAAAATTGAGCGTGCAATTCAGAAGGAAATAATTCGGGACAATAGTATAAAGTGATTACGGGATAGTCTGATTCAATGGCGTGCTCTATCTCTCTTAAGCCCTCAATGATAAATTTGTCTTGTCGATTTCTGTGTTTTCTATCTCGTAGTTTTACAAGATTTTTCACATGTGTGTTCTGTGGACTTTCAATATACATAGATTCCATATCTTAAATAAGACACATCTTTATTTTTTTACAATTTTTTAGATTCAACTATGCAAATTCCTAAAAATTTCATTCCGACACCTTTCGAATACCATGAAGAAGTCGAACTCAAAATCGATCATTTGGTAAATTTGGGTATGGGGGTTGGTCGAGTGAATGGCTGGGTAGTCATGGTGCCATTTGTAATTCCTGGCGAATTGGTTAAAGTTCGTATTTACAGAAATCACAGTCAATTTTCAGAGGCAGATTTATTGGAGGTTTTAGAGCCCTCTGAATCTCGGGTAACCCCTAAATGTGCTTTATTTTCGCTTTGTGGCGGATGCCAATACCAGCATATTGATTACGATCAACAATTGAAAATTAAAACTCAACAAGTCCAAGAATTGCTCGAAAAAAATGGGGATATTCAATTTCCTGTTTCCTTAGCAAAGTCATCAAAACAGGTTTATGGATACCGTTCTAAGATTACGCCACATTATAATCGACCCGATAAAAATGGAGAGCAACCGATTGGTTTTTTAAAATACGGCCGAAGACACGATATTGTGGATGTTAAGCAGTGTGTGATCGCCACCGATGCAATTAATCAATCGCTTCCTGAAATGAGAGAAAAAGCGATTTTAGAAGGTGGAAAAAAGAGGCGGCAAAGGGGTGGCACTTTATTACTAAGAGAAACATTAGAAGGGGTGGTGAATAACCCTAAAGCGGTTGTCTCAGAAAAAGTTGGGGCATTAACGTTTCAATTTAAAGCGGGCGAATTTTTTCAAAATAACCCTTTTATCTTACCTGATTTGGTAGAATTTGTTCAATCACATGCATCTGAGAATGGAATCACTCACTTGGTGGATGCCTATTGTGGTGTAGGGCTTTTTGCATTGAGCCTTGCTCAAGCCTTTGAATCGGTTGTGGGGGTCGAGATTTCAGAGGCAGCGATACAATTAGCTAAAGTCAATGCACAGATTCATGCTATTGAAAATGTACGTTTTCAGATAGGAAAGGCAGAAGCTATTTTTCAGCATATTGAATTCACTGGGGAAAATACCTCTGTTATCATCGATCCTCCAAGAAAAGGCTGTGACTTAGTATTTATTCAGCAATTATTAGACTACCATCCCCGCAAAATTATTTATGTGTCCTGCGATCCAGCCACTCAAGCACGAGACTTAAAATATTTCGTAGAGAATGCTTATCGGCTTACAGAAGTGCAGCCATTCGATCTTTTTCCCCATACTCGTCATATTGAAAGTGTGGCAGTTCTTGAGCGAATTAGCGACGAAAAGGAATGAATTTATGGTTGACTTGAAATGTGCATGATCTTTTTTAGTTCTTTTCTTTAAATTAATTATGTCATTAGATGTTACAGTTCGTAAAGGTGAGCCAATGGAAAGAGCTCTCCGCCGTTTAAAAAAACGCCTTGATCGAGAAGGGGTCATTCGTGATGTCCGTGCAAAGCGTTACTTTGAGAAGCCCTCTCAAGCTAAAAGACGCAAAAAGAAAGAATTAGATTTTAATAACATGCTCAGAGTGCGTTATTCAAAAATGTAATTTTTACTTTTTTAATTCTTTAAAATTTAATAGCATGTATCCTCGCCTTACTTTATGTATCGAGGATATTTTTTTATATGAGTTATTTAAGTCAAGTTGAAGACAGTTTAGCTTTGTCGACATGCTGTTGCTCTCATAGGTTTCAAGATGGATATGCTATGCTTGAATGGATGGCTAATCTTGGGTTTAAAAAGGTTGAATTAAGTCATGGTATTTCAATCAACCTAGTGCCTGGTATATTGCAGGCGGTCGAAGACAATGTAGTCGGTATTTCTTCCGTGCATAATTTTTGTCCTTTGCCTTTTGGTATGAATTCCCCAATGCCGAATATTTTTAAGCCTACCAGCAGTAGCCAGCGTGAAATTAGTTTATGGAAACGTTATACCGAAGAAACGATTAAATTTTCCAATAAAGTTGGCTCAAACAAAGTTGTAATTCATTCGGGTTCTGCTTGGTTCTTTTTTCAATCACCGCTCTATAAATTAATGAATTGGCTTGAGACGAATGAAACCAAAGAATCGGAACTCAAGAAGGACCAAGAATTTCTCAAGGTAAGAGACAAATCAATGGCAAAGGTTAAGCGTGCAAGTCTGCGCAGATATGAAAGGTTGAAAGAAAGTTTTCAGTCAATTGAGGAATTTGCACGCAATCATTCGGTGGAATTAGGTGTAGAGAATCGAGAAGGCTTTACTGAGTTACCTTTAGATGCGGATCATGCTGAATTTGTCCAAAGCTTTGGCGACGGGAGTCCTATATCTTATTGGCATGATACAGGACATGCGGAAATTAAAGCATTGTACGGCTTATTAGATCATGAGCAACGTTTAGAAGAAATGAAATCATATACGATTGGATTTCATTTGCATGATGTCAGTGAATCAGGGGATGATCATCAAGAAATCGGTACAGGCATAATTGATTTTTCAATGATTTCTCGATTTATCAATAAAGAGGAACATGCTTTAGTTTTAGAGCTAAGCCCAAAGTTATCTGAAGATGCTATTAAGCGTTCTAAAGATTATATGCTAAATTGTTTAAAGTAATTTGTTTAAGCCAGTATTTAAATTTCTGGGAATATATTACTTAATTAATGTCTC
>JAQCDT010000098.1 GCA_027620575.1 Verrucomicrobiota bacterium | reverse complement strand
TCTTCTAAATTATCCGTAGCTTGACTCTCGATGTAACTAATAAAAGGGCGATCCTGTATAGGTGAAATACTAGCGTAGCACCAAGCCAACAAGGCGATGATAAAAGAAAATTTCCAAAATAATTTACCAGTCATAATATTTCTAAAATAATTTATTCACTCTCTAACTTCTTAGAGACGAAATTTTTTGCTAATTCAATTTTTGTATTATCTGCAATACGAACGACCAAACGATCTTCTTTGACATTAGTCACTGTGGCAAAAATACCTCCACTGGTCACCACTTCATCACCTGATTTCAACTCAGATAACATTTTTTCATGCTCTTTTTGGCGTTTTCTTTGAGGTCCAATGATTAAAAACCACATCCCTAAAAATAATAGAATAAGTGGCAAAAATTGTGCAAAAATATCTGTAGAACCAGTTGCTTGAGCTATCAAAACTGTCATAATAGTAGAATAAGTTAAAAAAATTTAAAAATGTTAAGGGTAATACCAAGTCAATTGGCTTAAAAAAAGCAAGCCTTCACTCAAACCAAGAAAAAAATCTTTTCAACTTCAAAGTATTGACTCAAAACACATTTTATCATGGCTCATTTAAAATATTGGATAGAAGCAGCACGCTTAAACACACTGTCCGCATCTATCTCTCCTGTATTGATAGCATCCGCCTTTGCTCACTACGAAAATAGCTTTCAATCTATGGTGTTTTTATACTGCCTTGTTTTTGCTGTACTCAGTCAGATCGGCAGTAATTATGCCAATGACTATCTCGACAGTAAAAAAGGGGCAGATACTAAAGACCGTACCGGGCCAAGACGATTAGTCTCAAGTGGGATACTTTCAGAGAGAGCCATGCGAATAGCATCCATAGCTGTTCTCGCTACTGCATTTTTAATTGGGCTGAATTTAATCCAATTTGGCGGTTACGGCTTACTTATAGTTGGCATTGCCAGTGTCTTCTTCGCCTGGTGCTACACGGGAGGGCCCTACCCACTTGCCTATAATGCTTTAGGCGATGTTTTCGTGATTCTCTTTTTTGGGCTAATTGCTGTATGTGTTACCTTCTATGTGCATACTTTGACACTCAACTGGCTGATTGTTCTCAATGCCTTAGCCTGTGGTTTATTTACGAATAACTTATTAGTGATCAATAATATAAGAGATTTTGAAGAAGATAAAGCCAGCAACAAACGAACTACCATTGTTCTTTTTGGTAAAGGATTTGGCAGACAGCTTATCACCATATCATGCCTTTTTGCAGGGATTATTTCTATAATCAATGCCTTAGTAGTACATTCGCTACTTCCACTTCTCGCAATAATACCAACAGTTTTTTGTTGGATAAAAATCAAAGCAATTTTAGCCAATCACTCGAAAGAGTGTCTTTACCGACTACTCAAAATTACAGGTTTGAATGTTTTTATTTATGGTATTTTAGTCAGTTTAGGATTTTTCTTAAATTAAAACATATGGAAACAACACTATTAGTACTCGCCGCCGGAATGGGTAGTCGATACGGCGGACTTAAACAAATTGATACCATTAGTGATGATGGAAAAACCATTTTAGATTATTCTATTGATGATGCGATACGGGCAGGATTTTCTTCGATTGTTTTTGTAATTCGAAAAGATTTTGCCGACGTATTTAATGTAAAAATTGGCTCTCACTATAAATCAAAAATTTCGATTCATTATGCTTACCAATCTATTGATGATCTCCCACAACCTTATTGCTCACCCAAAAACCGAAGCAAACCGTGGGGAACGGCTCAGGCAATATGGTCAGCTAGAGATTTAGTACACACCCCTTTTGCTGTTATTAATGCAGATGATTTTTATGGCAGAAATGCTTTTAAGCAGATGCAAAGCTTTTGCCAATCAATGACTAAAGAAGCTGAGAAACCTTTGCGTGCTGGCTTAGCAACCTATGCACTGAGTAACACCCTTTCAGAAAATGGTACCGTGAATCGTGGGGTTTGCTCACTTAATCAAGATCAACAACTAGAAAAGATTGAGGAACACATTGAGATTCAATTGCTCGAAGATCATAGTATAGTCGGAAAAAATGTTGCTCAACACTCGATTAAGCTATCGCCAGAAACACCAGTCTCGATGAACTTTTGGGCTTTCTCGCCGAGTATCTTTACATTTATCGAAAAATATTTCGCTCAATTCTTAGAAACTCATATTGAAGATGCAAAATCGGAGTGCTATTTGCCAAACGCAATTGATTCATTTATTCAATCGGGTGACTTAGTCTGCGTAACTATAGAAACTCAAAGCCAATGGCTAGGCATTACTTATCCTGAAGATAAAGCACTGGTGAAAAAAGCCTTAGCCAAAATCACACAAACGAACCCTTATTTCGAAGATTGAGACACTTCTTCAGTCTCGAGTGACTCATCGGGCTTTGGTGCATCAGTTGCTTTAATTGAAAACTCCATTTCTCTATCACCTCGAAGAATCTTAATCGGTGATAGTTGATTGATGTAGGTTTTAAAAGTAGCACTTGGTAAGTCTGAAATATGCTTAATCGGAACATCGCATAGCGATAGAATATTATCATCGACTTTCAGACCTGCTAGTTCAGCTGGCCCTGATTTGTTTATCTTTGAAATATAGACATTATGCTCTTTTTGCCCTGAAAGATTTTCCCTGACTTCCAATCCAATCCAACCTCTGAGTGATTTGCCGCCTACCATCAAATCCTCTTTCACTCGAGCCAATGAACTAACGGGCAAACAATACGATCCATTCATATCGGGAATTGAAGCAATCGTCATTCCTATCATTCGTCCATTGACATCGAAGACTGGTGAACCACCTTGCCCAGATCCTATGGTAATTGATGTTCTGTAATAAGCAGTCGGAAAAATACTATCTCCTAATTTCTTATCTATCCCGCTAAGAATCCCAAATATAGGACTGACATCAAAGTCTAATGGACATGCCAATGAAAAAAGAAAAGTGCCTAAGGGAATCTCTTGTTCCTCAAAACTGAGTGGAATCACCCCAAATTCTTTGGGCGTATTGATTAAACGTAATAAAGAAATATTAGTGACTGGATCATGACCGATTGCTTCAGCTGGATAAACAATCCCTTTATGCTCAATCCCAATTTTATAAGCACCTAATGCACGACTCGCATTGACTAAAACATGCCCTTCTTTACTAACAAAAAACCCAGTTCCAATCCGCAAATTAATTTGCGATGGCTTATCCTCGGTTTCTTGCTGACGGAATGCAGCCTTTACTCGAACAATCGCAGATTCGTATTCATCATAAATACGATACAAATCTTCCTGAAGTGCATGATTCGCTGAGTAGGCTGAAACAGGCGATAGTGAAAAACTGAGTGCTAAAACACACAATAGATACACTGAAGTAAGATTGATGCGCATGTATCCTAAAGCAAACTAGAAAGCAAAACTTGCCAACTGCGTAAATTGTTTTGAATTTCTTAAATTATCAGAAGACGCATAAACTGAAGCGTCTGAATAATCAGCAGTATTCCCTATCGCTACAGATATTGCATCTGCCTCAAAATCATGAGTTTCCGATGTGCCTTTTATCGAAATCACTTCTACTGCGTAATCCTTTTCCAAAGTATCATTTGCAACAACTGCATAATCACTGAATTCTTCTGAGCCGACCATGCCTTGAACGATTCCTTGGCTATCGTCTGGAGATTTCATATCCGACATAGTATCAGTGCGATCCAGGCTTATATTTAAGAATAGTGCCACCCCCATCAACAATACAAGTCCTGTAGCCATAGAGGCAGAACGTGCATATTGAGAAACCAGGTTTCCAACATTGTGATACCATGGCTCTTGCTCGATAAATGTCTGCAAAGTCTTTTCTTGTAAATTCCTGTCAAATTTCTCCCAAAATATATCATCGGGTTGTTCTGCTTTTTTCATTTTTAGCAGATCTTCTAAATTAGGGTGTTTATTAATATCCATATACGCTTTATTAAATAGTTTAACCTACATACTCCTGTAAGAATGCTTGGAGCATCTTTTTCGCATAATGTAACCGAGATCGAACTGTCCCCTCACTCGTCTTTGTTATATCAGCAATTTCTTTATGATTCATACCTTCAACTTCGTGCAAAATAACCACTATCCTATGTTTAGGAGACAATTTTTGTAGCGCTTCGTTCAATTTTTCTTGAAGTTCTTTTAAAAGAGCCCCCTTCTCCGTTTTCGTTTTTGCCGTAAAATATTCTAATATTTCACTGCTCACTAGGGTCTCATCGATGGTTTCATAATTAATGAAACGTTGTTTTTTTGCCCGTTTAATAAAGGTAATACTCGAATTTACGGCAATTCTGTAAAGCCATGTATAGAACGAAGACTGCCCTCTAAACTGCTTAATCGACTGAAACGCCTTAATAAATACATCTTGAGCAATGTCTGTAGCATCTTCACGGTTGCCCGTCATATTATAAATGATAGAAAATAAGGATTGTCGGTATTTTTGAACCAGTTGATTGAAAGCCGATACCTCACCATTTTGTACACGTTGAACGATGGCCCAATCTAAATCACGATCTGACACAACCGCATCACCAACAGCTTTTTTCGCATCTGAAATAAACTCATTGGCAATAGTTTTGCTTATTTTCATAGTTTTTAGTAAAAATAAATTTTAAAAAATTGCAAAAGAAAAGATTTAGCCAATATACAATTAATTTGAACAATCGAACTTTACCTACTTTATAGAAAATTAATTTACATCATCAGTACGCTTTGTTGCAAAAATGAATCGCCCAAGAATAGTTATTACAGGAGTCGGACTGACTTCACCCAACGGAAATTCCATATCGGAATTTCGTGATAATTTATTGCGTGGTGCCGCCAATATTCAAGAAATTGATATGCGCTATATGGGCAAAGTCCCTGCTGGGGTGTGCGATTTTGAAGCGACTAAATATCAATCAAGAAAAGAATTA
>JAQCDT010000097.1 GCA_027620575.1 Verrucomicrobiota bacterium | reverse complement strand
AGTCTGTGAATTTGTTCCTCCCTGAGCCGGACATCAAGGTACTTTCTCACATGTATCGAGATGCTTGGCATAAAGGCTTAAAAACAACTTACTATTTAAGAACTTTAGGAGCTTCAAATATTGAAAAAGCAACCGTTGCCGTGAAGAAAGAGATGCGTGGACGTGTTTCAGATACTGCAACTGGTGCAGATTCTAAAAAGGAGTACACAGAAGCTGAGAAGCAAGCTTGTTCACTCGATGCTATGCTGAATGGCGGTGAATGTGAAGCCTGTCAATAAGTACAGTTTATATTGAATTAGATTAGAGAAATGATTCAAAAAAAAGCTACTCTAGAAATAGGGTAGCTTTTTTATTTTTTACGATTGGAACGTCTAAATTTTCTTAACTTATTTAGGTCTTTTGGGCTGTTGGGTACATCGCCTTTTTTTGTGCTGATTCCTTTAACCTTTTGACTGGTTGACTGAGCGGAAATTGCAAAGTCTAGTTGACGTTTAAAGCGATCCACTTTGAGCACATTAACTTTGATGCGTTGGCCCATAGAGAAAATTTGCTTAGTTTTTTTGCCGACAATATTCTGTTCATTTGAAGATATAAAAAACATATCTTTGCCCAGGTTAGAAATATGGACAAAGCCAAAGGCTTGGGAGTCCACCAATTCAATAAACAGTCCATGCTTTTTCACATCTGTGATGATTGCATCAAAATCATTAGGTGGACTGATTTTCAATTCTTGTTCAAAATATTCTAGAAGTTTAACTTTTGTTGATTCTCTTTCTGCATCAACACTATTTCTTTCGGTTATATTCAGGTGTTGAGTGATTGATTCTAAAGTGGATTGGCTATATCTAATATCGATGGCCTCAGGTGCATACTTTGATTTAGATTTTACCAAATAGGCATCAAGGATACGGTGAACAATTAAGTCTGAATAACGCCTGATCGGAGAGGTGAAATGAGAATAGTCTGTTTTTGCGAGTCCGTAGTGTCCGTCTGGAGTCGGGCGATATTGAGCTTGTTTTAGGCTTTTAAGTACCTGAAGTTTAAGAGCATAAGACTGTGGATGTTCTTTGAGCTGTTTTAAAAGCCGTGACATTTCGGCAGGTTTTGAAAGTTGGTTACAAGGTACCCCGTAGGTTCGCATAATTTGTCTAAGTTCAACGAGCCGAGTATCTTCTGGTTTGTCATGTACCCGATAAACTGAGGCTATTCGCTCACGTTTGCTGAGTCGTGCCACCTGTTCATTAGCAACCAACATAAATTCCTCAATGACCTGGTGACTGATGTCGTTCACTTGTTTTTCCAAGCGTTCTGCATATCCTTCCTTATCGACATATATTTTCAGTTCATTCATGTCTAAATCAAGTGAACCTTTTTTGAAGCGTCGTTTTCTCAATTGCTCAGCGATTGACCAAAGTGTTCGTATACTTTTTTTAAGGTGGGATAATTCTTTTGTATCTAAAGTTTTTAAGTCACGCCCGATCGAGCCCGTTTGATGCTTTGGAGGCAAGGGGGTTTGTTTAATCTGCTCAAGATCCTCTTGCTCCATAAAGGCCAATGCTTGTTTGTAGGTAAGTCGTTTATTGCTGCGTATCACTGTATTAGCAAATTTAACTTTTTGAATTTCCGCATTTTTATTAAACTGAACAATCACCGATTTTGTTAAACGATCTTCCGCTTCAACTAATGAGCACAATCCATTTGAAAGCGAATGAGGCAGCATCGGAATGACCGTCCCTACTAAGTATGTGCTATTGCCTCTATTTTGAGCTTCGACATCTAAGGGTGTTTTAGGTTTCACATATGCCGAGACATCGGCAATGTGTACACCAATCTCTATGACATCGTCATCGATTTCTTTCACGGATAATGCATCGTCGAAATCTTTTGCATCATCTGGATCAATGGTAAAGGTGTAGTCATCACGCAGGTCGAGCCGATTCTGCATATCTGCTTTTTTTACTTTCGTTGGTAATGTATCCGCTTGTTCTAAAACAGATTGGGGAAAATCTGGATCTAAATTATATTTCATTAAGATAGCCTTAAATTCTGCTTTAGGCTCATGTGTCTTCCCTAAGATTTTGAGAATCTTCGCTTCAGGCATAATCACTCTTTGTGACCAATTCACCAATTCAAAAAGAACCTTATCACCATCTTCAATCGTTTGGTCTTCAAGGGATTCTTTAGGCACTATAAATTCAGGGATGATATATGGATCATCGGCGACGATATAGCCATGGTCATCGGTTTGCTCTCTATAGGTTCCGATATAGGAGTCACGTGCTCGCTGTATTATTTTTAAAACCCTGAAACTCGGAGTTTCCTTGGCTTGAATCGCCTGGCTTTTCTTACGCTTGTTACGATAATCAAAACGTGGCTTTTTCTTTTCAATAATTCGACCAAGGATGG
This sequence comes from Verrucomicrobiota bacterium, assembly GCA_027620575.1. Classification (GTDB taxonomy): domain Bacteria; phylum Verrucomicrobiota; class Verrucomicrobiia; order Opitutales; family Coraliomargaritaceae. The sequence continues at coordinate 2,590 of JAQCDT010000097.1, read as the reverse complement.
TGTCCCCGTGAAGGGCCACATTGGTATCATGCTCAGCAATAGTAAATGGCTCATCGGTATGGGCTCCTTCTGGAAAGAATAGAGCCGATCCATTTTGTTTAAATTTTATTCTGCCTTTGATATAACCATATGTCTCACAGATCTGAATCCGATGGTTTTTACCATATTCTATTTGGTTTTCCCGCATTAATTGATCAATGCATTCAAAAAACAGCGCTTGTTTTTGATTAGAAATCTTTAGAATGTTGGCTAACGCTTCCTTCTTAACAGGTTTATAGTCAGAGGATTGGAGAAGTTTTAAGAGCGTTTTTCTGAAGTGAATTTCTGAAGACATATGAGTATTTATAGTAATAGGCGAATTCTTAGCTTTTACGAGACTTCTTTATCACTATCGGAGAATACTTTAGTATTCAGACAGTACAAATGAATGCGATCACCTTAATTTTTTTCTATACGCAATTATCAAGTGCTACTTCCTCTAAAATTAATTGTGGGTGTAGGGATGTAATACACTTTGCTGGCTCAACTGAATAAAAGTATTTTGTGCAGAAAAAGGTGCTTGGGAAATACTCTTTATTTTTTTGTATTCTCCATTCGCTAAGAGCGTATTTGCTTGGGAATTATCTTTTAAATAAGCGTCTAAGATTTTTAAAATACGGTCTCGATCTTCATCATTTTCTATTGGGAAGACACATTCAATTCGTTTAAAGAAATTTCGTGGCATTGCGTCGGCACTCCCTAAATATAATAATGGGTCTTCTTGAGTACTATTTTCAAAATAATAGATGCGAGAATGTTCCAGAAACCGTCCAAGAATACTTCGCACCCGTATATTTTCGCTGATGTCTTTGACTCTAGGGATAAGGTTACAGATTCCCCGAATGATTAAATCGATTTTTACGCCTGCTTGAGATGCTCGATATAGATTATCGATGGTTTCTTGGTCTACTAAGCTATTGGCTTGAATGATAATTCGTGCGGGAAGACCTGCTTTTGCGTTTTTAATTTCTCTCCTAATATATTTTTGAATAGAGCTGTGTAAATTAAAGGGTGCTACCATAAGATGTTTAAATGAAGGAGCATGCGCATAACCCGTCAGTGTATTGAATAGTGCAGCCACCTCAGTGCTTAGCTTTTTTTTGGAGGTGAAAAAGCTGAAGTCGGTATAGAGTCGTGCGGTCTTTTGATTGTAGTTGCCGGTACTTAAGTGCACATAACGTTTGAGTTTTTTGCCTTCTCTTCGAACGACCATACAGGTCTTGCAATGTGTCTTGAGTCCAACAATTCCATAAACAACATGCACTCCCACATCTTCTAATTTTTTCGCCCAATGTATATTATTCGCTTCATCGAAACGTGCTTTAATTTCTACTATTGCGGTGACTTGCTTTCCGTTCTTGGAGGCCTCCATTAAAGCTTTAACAATAGGAGAGTCACCTGAAGTTCGATAGAGCGTTTGTTTGATTGCGAATACTTTGGGATCTTTTGCAGCTTGCTCGATGAAATCAATAAATGGCTGGAAACTGTCGTAGGGCTGATGGAGCAACAAATCTTTTTTGCTTATATTATCAAAAATTAATTCGGGCAATTCGTAGCCCTTAGGTATTTTAGACGTGAAATGAGGGAATTTTAAATCTGGTCGATTAATTAAGTCATAAACGCCCATTAACCTTAGGGGATTTATCGGACCATCCGTCTCGTAAATTGCATTTGTATCTAAATCAAGTGCTTCCAAAAATTGTTTAAGCATTTTTTGATCAAAGCCTTTACAAATTTCTAAGCGCACGGCCGCACCTTTTTCTCTTCGCACCAGTTCTTCCTCTATCTTATTCAGTAAGTTTTTAACTTCTTCATCATCAATGTAGAGTTCACTATTTCGAGTGATTCTAAAGGGCGTTGCAGACTTTACACTATAGCCTGGAAAGAGTGAATTGATGAAGTATTCAATTATATCACTTAAGAAAATATATATTTCATCTTTGTTTTTTCTAGGAACTGCAATTTTTACCACTCTAGGTAAAATTCTCGGCACTGGAATGATGGCCATTTTAGATTCCTTTTTCCTCGAGTTTCTTTGTTTTAAGGAGGCTAAAATATAGAGAGCCTTGTTGATCAATTGTGGAAAAGGGTGTGCTGGATCAATGGCGAGAGGCGTGAGAATTGGGTAAATATTTTCCTCAAAATAATGCTTCACCCATTGTTTCTCTCGTACATTAAGCTCTCGATAATTTAAAAAACGAATGCCTGCTGACTCAAGTTCAGGTAAGAGTGAATCTTTCCAACATTGATTTTGCTCAAAAAGTAATTTTTTGACGGTGCTTTGTATGCGAATTAATTGTTCATTTGGGTCGAGCCCATCGGGGCCACGCTCTATGACTCCTGATTTAATCTGCTGAATTAAGCCAGCAACACGTATTTCAAAAAATTCATCTAAATTAGAACTGACAAAAGCTAAAAACTTCATCCGCTCAAGAAGCGGGTAGTCAGAAGATTGGGCCTGATTAAGTACACGTCGGTTAAACGCTAACCAGCTCAGCTCTCGATTGAAGTAGCGATAAGCTTGTTTATCCGATGGTGCTTTTTCTATCAT
>JAQCDT010000096.1 GCA_027620575.1 Verrucomicrobiota bacterium | reverse complement strand
TTTATTGATTCTAGGTAATGGAAATTCAAAGACATCAGGATTAAGTTTTCCAGGCATATAAACTTCACAAATTATGGAAGTATCAAGAGGCAATTTAGATATTTTTTGATTTAGAGTGACAATTAGGTAGAGGCCGGATCTTTGGCCCTCGACTGAACGTATAATTAATCGATTTTTTGTCGTCTCTTTGCCTGTAAGATATTCTTTGATACTCAAAAATTCTTCGTGCTCCATGTATTTAGGAATTATGGAATTAATCTGAAGATTTTGTACCCCATTATTGGTATTTAAGGAAGCACAGCTTGAGAAAAGAATGGCAGTAATTAGGGCGTATATTAGTCTCATAGTTTTACTAATTTCAGTTGAGTTAATCCTAAATGTCAATCACTGCCCACAGAACTTTTGTGCATTTCTTGTTGATTTCTTTCTGCTTTCATTAAAATAATAAATATCCCTGCGGTGTTCGAGAATTTTCGAAGTTCTGTCCTTTACTCTTAATTTTATGGGAGTTGCCTTAGGATACTTGATATCATGCCAGAGATGGACGATAGACGGTATTTTTTGAATTCCCCCTTTAGCAAACAAAGGCTAAGAACTTCCACAATACGGCACAGGTGGGGATTTTTTGTGTCTAAATAAATTTTTGGCAAAAGCTAAAATATATATTCAGCAAGTCCTTTATCAACAAAGGCTCCAAGTACAATCTTCTGAATTTATGACTGTTTTGCTAAAGCAGCTAGTAACAGTCTTATTTCAATGCTTCAAGGTCGAGTTCATAGGTGCCAACCCGAGTAGTCGGCCCCGTCATTCTAATTGCGTAATGCGCACCAATTTCAATTTGAATCACACCACCTGGCATATGCACGGTAATTTGATCGTCGCAATGCCCAAGTTTATGGGCAACAGCAGCGGCAGCACTACTACTAGACCCCGAGGCAAGTGTGTAACCTGCACCTCGTTCCCAGATTTCAATTTGAATATTATTTCTATCGATCACTTTTAAAAACTGAACATTGGTTCTGTTAGGGAAATGTGGATGTGTTTCTAAGGCAGGGCCATCTTTATGGGTTAATTCAGGTGAAATTGAATCTAAAGGGATGACACAATGTGGATTCCCAATATCGGCAATATGGCAGAGGTAGTCTGTTCCATTGATATGCAATTTTGCATCATCGGCAAAACGAACAGAGCCCATATCAACTGTAATCGCTGAAGCTGGATCTTTGATATCAATCGTTACTTCTCCACCTAAAGTCAGAACTTTAAATGGGTTTGTTTGAATCAGTTGATGGTCGTGTAAATAGCGAGCAAATATTCGCAGTCCATTGCCGCTTTTTTCCGCTTCAGAACCGTCTGGATTAAAGATTTTCAAAGCACAGTCCGCTTCTTTGCTTGGAAGAGGTCCATAGAGAATACCATCGGAGCCAAGACCAAAATTCCTATGGCATATGCGAATGATCGCATCCTCATCTAAAGATTTTGGGCAGTCCTGTGGATTGAGGACTAAGTAGTCATTGCCCAAAGCATGGTATTTGTAAAATTTCATAAAAGATGTGATTTAAAGTTTAATCTGTATGTAATCGATTATAAGCACTGAGTAATGCCTTAAGTCCTGCTTTTTCAATATTAGGGTCAATTCCGCAGCCATATACTTGCGTGCCTTGCGAGCCGATAATTTGGACATAGGCAGCTGCTTCAGTTTTTGATCCACTACCAATTGAATGCTGTCGGTAATCATTCAAAGTGAAATCTTTCCAGCCATTTTCATCAAGGGCATTGACAAAAGCACTGATAGGGCCGTTGCCTGTACCTTGTATCGAATATTGTTCGCCTGCTTTTTCTATTTCAGCTTTGAGGATTAAGCTATCATCAGCGTCATTAAAAGTTCGATCAATCGAAAGTAATTTCAAAGGTGCTTCAAGATTAACAAAAGACTCTTTAAATTGATGATAAATTTCTTCAGTGGATAACTCACGACTGGCTTTGTCGGCAACACTATTAATAGCATCGCCTACTTCAGGGTGCATAGCTTTTGGTAGGTCTAAGCCATAGTCATGATTCAATAGATAGGCCACGCCACCTTTGCCACTTTGGCTATTGATCCGAATAATCGCTTCATAATTTCTTCCGATATCATTCGGGTCGATGAGTAGGTAAGGCACTTCCCATAGTGTATGGTCTTGAGGTTGCTTGTTCCGCAAATCCATTCCTTTTTTAATTGCATCTTGGTGTGAACCAGAAAATGCAGTAAAAACAAGGTCACCCGAATAAGGATGCCTTTCAGGTACTTGCATTCGTGTCACCTCTTCGTATAGCTTTCTGAGCGAAGCTAAATCACTGAGGTCTAGTTTGGGATCAATGCCTTGAGAATACAAATTGAGAGCAACTGTAACGATATCCAAATTTCCCGTGCGTTCACCGTTGCCGAAAAGTGTTCCTTCTACACGATCTGCGCCCGCTAATAAGCCCAATTCAGTAGCCGCAATTCCTGTTCCACGATCGTTATGCGTGTGAAGACTGATAATTGCGGATTCTCGATTTTCCAAATGTGTGCAAAACCATTCGATTTGATCCGCATAAACATTTGGAGTCGAAATTTCAACGGTTGCTGGCAAGTTAAGGATGATCGGATTTTCTTTAGTTGGTTTCCATACATCCATGACCGCTTGGCATACTTCCAAGGCATATTCTACTTCTGTATCAGAAAAACTTTCAGGTGAATATTCAAAACGAATATGCTCTATATCGCATTGTTCACTGAGTGATTTGACTAAGCGAGTCCCTTCGACAGCAATCGCTTTAATTTCTTCTTTAGATTTATTGAAAGTAACTTTTCTCTGAAGTGGGGAGGTCGAATTATATAAATGAATGATTGCGGAATGTGCACCCTCTAAGCTTTCAAAAGTTTTTTTAATTAGGTGCTCTCGGGCCTGAACGAGTACTTGTATCGTAACATCTTCAGGAATCCTCTTTTCTTCGATTAATCTTCGAATAAAATTATATTCAGTGTCACTTGCCGAAGGAAAGCCAACCTCTATTTCCTTAAAGCCAGTCGCTACCAAGCAGTCAAAAAATTTCAACTTCTCTTCAATATTCATAGGTATAGCGAGCGCCTGATTGCCATCTCGTAAATCAACACTAGCCCAAATAGGTGCACAAGTATGCTCATTATCGGGCCATGTCCGATTCTTTAAGGGAATTTTTTTTGCTTTTGGATATTTAGATATCGTTCCTTTTTGCATAGTCTTTTCTGCAATAAATTGGTTTGATAGTTGTTAAATAGTTATCTTAATAGAGTTTTCTTATATAAATCAAATTAGAATTTTACTGATTGTGTCTGTTGAAAAATTAAATCTTAAAGATCGGACCATAGTCCTAGGGATTACGGGCTCTATTGCTGCATATAAATCTGCTGATTTATGTTCACGTTTAATGGAGGCTGGTGCAAAGGTATATCCTATTTTAACGGAATCAGCGTGTCGTTTTATCCAACCGCTCACGCTTCAAATCTTATCTAAAAACCCTGCGTTAACCGACCTTTGGTATGAATCCGAACACAATCACCCGAACCATATTCAAATCGCCGATTCTGCGGATTTATTTTTAGTGGCACCAGCAAGTGCCAATTGTATCGCTCTATTTGCTCAAGGTTTAGCTCCAGATTTACTGTCCACAGTTCATTTGGCTACTAAAGCACCGGTCTTGCTTGCGCCTGCAATGAATGGGAAAATGTATGATCATCCAGCAACACAGGCGAATATCCAAATCTTACGTGAACGAAATTATCATTTTGTTGAGCCTGAAGTGGGACTTCTTGCATGTGGCTATGAGGGAATCGGTAAATTAGCTAATGTTGAAACAATTCTCGAAAAAGTTAAAGATTTGCTTTAAACATAAAAAAAATTTATTAAGGTTATTTATTTCCTACTAAACACAATTACCCCTATTATTATACAATGAATCAATTAAATAAGCTATTTGCATTTGCTTTTGTTTTTATTGCTTGTGTTTCACTGCTAATGGCTGCTGAAAATAATGAGCTCCCTTCAATAGATGAGCTTAAACGTTTGCATTTTGAAGGGAGTGATGGACAGTACACTTTGAATAAATTAAAATCCGTGTATGCCAGTGGACGTATTCTATATTATTCAGAGGATGAAACTATTGAAAGAGGCTTTCGCATTTATAAAAAAAGACCGAATAAATATCGTTCATTTTATGAAACTAAGTTAGCCCAAAAGGTTGTTCAGTTAGAAGTGATTTATGATGGTGAAAATGCAATTCAGATATTTTCACATGGAGGTAGAGAGGTATACAGGGAAAATCTCCAAGGTGATGCACTTGATTCAATCAAGTTTGAATCAAGGCTAGAAGGGCCTTTTCTTTTAGTGCTTGAAGAAAATAAGCAATATTTAACCGTTGAGGGCTATCAATATATTGAGGGAGAAAAATGTATTTTGTTAACAGTCGATGAGCGCAGCGAATATCCCTATAGCAATATATGGTTAAGTGCGGAAAACTTCCAAGAAGTTAAGTTTGATCGGTTCATTAATATTGAAGGCAAAGAGGCATTGGAAGAAGTTTATTTCCGCAATTTTAAAAATATGCAGGGTATTCTTGTTGCTAGCCGAATGGACAAATTTGTTGATGGGAAGCGAAATTTCACCACTTTCATTGATGATTTTAATGTTAATTATGGGCTCTATGACAGCTTGTTTGATATAAATTCAAATTAAATACGGCGCTTTTTAGCCTGCTTTTCTTGATCAATTGGTGAGCCAATGGCAGTTCAGTGCCACTGTTGGAATAAGTGCATAAAGGCTTTCTATTATCGATCTAAATGACTCTTCATCAATGTGATGTGAGCTAATATGTAGTAGTGTACATATTAAGCTTGTTGCAAAATACGGATTCAAAATACCTTGATTGGCTACCAAGCAGTAGATGCAAGCCAGGACTGCTATAATTGTGATTGTGCGATGACTGAATATGTGACTCCAAGAATTTACGCTCATCTTATCATCCACTTCTTTATCTTTGTGGGTAAGGATCAAACAATT